>DATGZW010000057.1:0-2868 GCA_035297005.1 Patescibacteria group bacterium | reverse complement strand
CCGGCGCGCTATCGCGAGTTGGCCAAACAGCGCGACAGGCTGATGGAGCGCTCTCGCGCCGAGGAAAAGGCGGCGTTGGCCAAGATTCGCGCCGCCCATCCGCTGCCGGGCTGGCCCGACTGGCTGCAAGCCCGCGCCGGGCGCGGCGACACCGAGGCGCTGGCGGTGCTGCGCAGCCGGGCGGACCGGAGCCAGCGCCTGACCGCCTCCCTGCTGCGGGCGGAAACGGCCGGCGAGGCCGCCGCGATCGTCCTGACCGCCCGCCGCCCGGTGGTCGGGCGCGACGGGGCCGTCGCCTATCGCCTGCCCGATGGCGGGCTGGTGCGGGACGAAGCGGCCAAGGTCGTCGTCGCGCAGGAAAGCCGGGCGGCGGCGGTGCTGGCCTTGACCCTGGCGGCCCGCCGCTTCGGCGAGCGGCCGCTGGTGGTCGAGGGCTCCCCCGCGTTCCGCGGCTGGGTGGCCGAGGCGGCGCGGCTGCCCGGCACCCGGGCGCGCTTCGCCGATCCCGCTTTCGAACAGGTCCGGATGGCGACTCATGAATCGCCAGTCCGCAACACCGCGACGGCGAAGAAGGCACCGGCCCCTGACCCAGCCCGGCGGCCTATGTCCGCCAGCGGAGCCCCGTCGGCCGACGGTCCACCTGCCCCCGCCGCCACCGCGCCCCCATATCACCCCTGGTCGGCCGCCCTCAAAGGCGAGTTCACCTATTGCGGTCTGCGCGACGAACCGGGCGGGCCGTCTTTGGTATGGCGCCAGGGCGATCAACTGTTCGCCCAGGCCGCCACGCCCAACGCCCAACTGGAGGCCCGTGACGTCGAACCCGGCGACGCCGTCATCTTCTTCCAGGGCCGGCCGGTGATCGCGCGCCGACAGGAGACCGACCACGACAGCGGACGCGACACGGGATTTGGCCGATGACCCCTTTGGGACCGACAGCGCAGGATCGTTTGAAGACGCAAATGGCAGGGGTGGCCCTGGTGGCCGGGGCGCTGGGGGCATTCAGCGTGGTGGCGACTCAGGTGACGGCGGTGCATTTCCACTTCGATCCGGCCCTTGGTCCTGACTGGGGCCATGGGATTTATCCGCCGGCCGGGTGGATCGTTTGGAGCTTCCGCTTTTCCGCCGCCGATCCGCGCTTTTTCGCCGCCCTGCATATCGGCTTCCTGGTCGCCTCGGCGGCGGTGATGCTGGCGGTGGTGGCCGTCCTCGGCGTGGCCACGCGGTCGGCCCGGCCGCATGCCGGTGTGCATGGCTCTGCCCGGTTCGTCACCGACTTGGCTGAGATGCGCCGCCTCGGTCTGGCGGCGCCCGCCAGCGCCCACGCCCACGCACTGATCCTCGCCGCCTGTGCCGACACGGCGGGGGCGATGCACTACCTGCGCCAGAGCGGCAATGAGCATCTGGCGGTGATTGCTCCCACCCGCACTGGCAAGGGCGTCGGCCCGGTGCTGATGAACGCCCTGGTCTGGGGCGGCGCCTTCCTGATGTATGACCCGAAAGGCGAGGGCTTCCATGCCAGTGCCGCCAGCCGCGCCCGCTTCGGGCCGGTGTGGCGCTGGAACCCGGTGGGACGCGAGGGTGTCAGTCGTTTTAACGTCCTCGATCTGGTGCGCCTGCAGACGATGCACGAGGTCGGCGACGCCATGGACATCGCCACCTTGCTGGTCGACCCCTCCTCGCGCGGCGACTGGGACCACTGGAAAGGCACCGGCTTCGACCTGTTGGCCGGGCTGATCCTGCATGTGCTCTATCAGAAACAGGCCGAGGGGCGGCGCGCCTGTCTGGCCGACGTCGCCTGGGCGCTCGGCGATCCCGATCTGCCCAATTTGCAGCTCTATCAGGCGATGGCGCAAAACCGTCATGGCGAACCCGGCCCGGCCGGCTTTCAGCCCGGCGTGCGGCACGGCACCGTCGCCATGGCCGGGGCGACCATGATCAACCGCGAACACCGCGAGCGCACCGCCGTGCATTCGACGGCGGCACTGTGTCTGGCGCTGTACAAGGACCCGATCGTCGCCGCCAACACCGCCGTCAGCGACTTCGCGCTGACCGACCTGTGGAATGGCGAGCGTCCCGGCTCGCTGTACATCACCGTCAGCCCCGACCAGGAGCTTAAGCTGCAACCGCTGTTGCGGATGATGCTGACGCTGATTCTGCGCGCGGTGCAGCGGGCCGAGCTGCGCTATCAGGACGGCCGGCCGCTGCTGCCGTGGCGGCATCGCCTGCTGCTGTTGCTCGACGAGTTTGCCTCGCTCGGCACCGTCAAGGAAATCGAACTGGCCCTGGCCCGCATCGCCGGCTATGGCGCGCAGATCATGCTGGTCATCCAGGACGTGCCGCAGCTGTATCAGGCCTATAGCCAATATCAGGCCATCCTCGGCATGTGCCAAACCAAGATCGTCTACGCCCCCAACGACACGTTGACCGCCGAATGGCTGAGCGGCGAATGCGGCACCATGACCGTGGTCAAGAAGGACATCCAGGTCAGCGGCGCCCGCTTCGCCGCGCTGCTGGGCCATGTCTCCGAGCAATACCACGAGGTCAGCCGGCCGCTGATCACCCCGGAGGAATGCGAGCGGCTGCAACCGCCGGCCAAGGACGCCGCCGGCAACATCACGGCGAGCGGCGACGTCATCCTCCTGCGCACCGGCTCGCACGCCATCTTCGCCAAGCAGCTGCTGTATTTCCAGGACCCGTTCTTCGCCCGACTGGTGCGGCTGCCGCCGCCGACGCTGGGCGGGGAAGTCTCGCCATGACTGGCCGCCGGGTCGCGGTGCTCGCCTGGGGCGTCGGCGTCGGCATCTTGTTGGCGGGAGCGCTGGCGCACGGCGCCGGCTGGCGCATCAACACCACGGCCTCGCTGCCGCG
>DATGZW010000056.1:0-2419 GCA_035297005.1 Patescibacteria group bacterium | reverse complement strand
GCAAATTGTCCTCGGCGATCTTGGCGCGGATGACATCGACCAGCTTGCCGCGCGACGGCATGCGGTTGAGCACCAGCAAAGCTTGGCTTTTCTCGCGCCGCGCCAGTTCCAAGGTCGGCTTGGTCGCCCACAAATCCATCGGGCTGGGCTGTACCGGCACCAGGATCAACGAGGCGGCGCGCACGGCGACGCGGGCGTCGGTTTCGGCATGGGGCGGGGTGTCGATGACCAGCAGGTCATAATCGGCCTTCAGCCGGTCGATTTCGGTGGTCAGTTTCCAGCCTTGGACGTCGGTGGCGGTCAGCAAACTATCCAGTCCGGCCTGCTTGCGCACGCCGAACCACGCCGCCAGCGAGCCTTGCGGGTCAACGTCGAGCATGGCGACGCGGTACCCCTGGCGCGACCATGTCACCGCCAATTGCACCGCGATGGTCGTCTTGCCGGCGCCGCCTTTTTGCTGCGCGATCGCTACCGCCTTGGCCGTCATCGTCGTCCCCTTCGCCCGAACCGGAATGGTCGCGCCTAAGCTGAACTCCTCGGCGTTATTTTTCAAGGGATTGTGGCGATGTGAAACAGGCCTTGACCGGGGCAGGGGCAAGGCTACCCTCGCGTCTCGTTTTCCTGCGCGGGGTGGAGCCGTGAGCCAAGATCAAGGGCGCCAGATAACCGTTTCCCAAGCTTTGGCGATGATCCGCGACGCCCAGCGGGAAAGCCGTTTCGAGCAGGCGCGGGCGATGACGGCGACGCTGCTGGGAGCCGTCCCCACCCACCCCGAGGCGCTGCATCTGGCGGCGCTGACCGAGATGATGACCGGCTGCCCGGATCGCGCGGTGCCGTTGCTGCGCCGTGCCCTAGCCGTCGATGGCGGCAACGCTCAGCACCTGCGCGCCCTGGGGGCGGCGTTCAAAGCGCTGGGGCAGGGGGCGGAGGCCTTGGCGGCGTTCGAGCGGGCGGCTGCGCTGTTGTCGGCGGCTCCGCCGTCGCTGGATGCCGCCCGCATCAACGCCCAGCATGCCAGCCACCATGTGCAGCACCGGCCCGGCAACCACGTGCATTTCCGCAAAAGCCAAAGCGTGGCAAAGGTGTTGCGGGCGTTCGTTGACAGCGATCCCGGCAATGCCGACGATCTGGCGCGCGCCTATTTTCTCATCGACAACATCGCCCGCACCCTGGCTCGCGGCGTCGAGGGCGCCTTGGCCGAGCTGGGGGTGTGGCGCGGCCATACCGCCAAGATCCTGCGCATGATGGCTCCGGGGCGGCGGCTGTATCTGTTCGACACCTTTTCCGGCTTTGTTGCGGGAGAATTGCCCAAGGGCGACCGGCGCGCGGCCCTTTACAGCGACACCTCGCTCGATGCGGTCAAGGCCCTGGTCGGCACCGACGAAGTAGTCTATTGCCCCGGAGCCTTCCCCGCCAGCGCTTGCCAATTGCCCGCCGGCCTGCGTTTCGCCCTGGTGCATGTGGATTGCGATGTCGCCGCCCCGACCAAAGCCGGGTTGGAACTGTTTTATCCGCGCCTCAACCCCGGCGGGCTGCTGATTATCCACGACTACGCCAACGACGCCTGGAGCGGCGTGGCTCAGACCGTCGACGCCTTTTTGGCCGACAAGCCGGAACATCTTGTTTTGATCCCCGACAAGTCGGGGACGGCGGTACTGGTCAAGATATAGCGCCGCATTACACCCGGCGTTTCAGCATCTCCGCCGCTTCGGCCAGCCATAAGCGCAAGGCGGCGGGCGATTCGACGCTCCATTGGGCCGCGGTGGGGCCTTCTTCGCCGACGCGGATGGCGATGCCGCCCATCTCCACCACGGTCTTGAAAGCGTCCTCGTCGGTGCGGTCGTCGCCGGCGAACATCGGCTTGCGTCCGGCAAACGGAGCGATCGCCATGAATTCGCGGATCGCCATGCCCTTATCGATGCCGCTGGGGCGGAATTCGAACACCATCTTGCCTTCGATCACCTCGAAGCCGCGATTGCGCGCGGCGGCGGCTTCGATGATGCGGCGCAGGGCCGGCTCGAAGCGTGGAGCCTGACGATAGTGGATAGCCAAGGTCGGCCCCTTGTTCTCCAATTCGACGCCGGGGAACTGTCCCACCGATTCTTGCAACATCCGCCGCAGATTGCCGATCGGCGGCAACGGCTTCTTGGTGCCGTGGCGTAAGCCGTCGGGGGTGACCAGTTCCAGCCCATGCAGCCCGGCGGCGGCAGGGCGCAATGGCTCCAGCAGGTCGCGCACCTGCTGCACCGACCGCCCGCTGACCACGGCCAAAGCACCGTGGGCGGCGCTGCGTAGCGCGCTCAGGGTGGGGACGAGACCTTCGGGCACCGTCACCGCATGCGGAGTCGGAGCCATGTCGAGCAAGGTTCCATCAAGGTCGAGGAACCAAGCCCAGTCCAGTTGGGGGCGGGGGAGCGGC
>DATGZW010000055.1:0-5598 GCA_035297005.1 Patescibacteria group bacterium | reverse complement strand
GTCTTCAGCAGGTCGAGGGCGAAGATGGGGGGAAGGTCGGCGAGCGCCTCACCCGCCGTGGTGGTCGGCGGCAGACCGTCCTGTGCGGAGGGGTCGCTGATCCAGCAGTGGCTGTGGTCGACCCCACCCTTATGCCCACCGATCAGGGGGATCAGCTTCCGGGCTGTCGCCCGGGTGCCCTCGTACCCGGCAGGCAGCACGGTGAAGTGAGTCGGAGAAGGGAAGACGACATCCGCCCCGACGTCCTCATGGACACCGATGAGGAACATTCTTTCGCGCGTCTGCGGGACGCCGAACCATGAGGCATTCAGCAGGGTGTAGCGGACGAGATAGCCCTCCTGCCGAAGGTGCTCGGCCACTACCTCGGCCACGTTCTTGCCACCGTGGTTCAAGATGTCAGGGACGTTTTCCATCAAGAGCGCGAGGGGCTTGGTCTCGCGGACGTAGTGGAGGTAACGCTGCCAAAGGTTCACGCGCCCGTCGACCAGGAAGGCGATGTCGGCGTCGTCCTCGTCGCGGCGATGAGCCTCGTACCGCAGCTTGGCGCGCCCGACCCGGGCGAACGCTTGGCAAGGTGGGCCGCCCACCAGGACGTCCACTTGCTCGTCCACATGGCCGCGGATGCCGAGGTCGCGGAAGATGCCAGCGGGTTCCTCCTGGGTGATGTCCCGCGGCTTGAAGTGGGCCTGGCGGTTCTTGCCGTGGCTGATTTCGGCGAAGTTGGCGCCGTGGGACTCGGCGGCCCATGGGTCGAACTCGACGGACGCGACCAACTCAAACCCGGCCGTGGCGAAGCCCAGGGAGATGCCGCCGCACCCCGCGAAGAGGTCCATGAAGCGCGGCGGGGCGCCGGTCTTCAACCTCGCGATCTTGCGGTGGATAGCGATAGAGGCGGCCATTCGTCCTATTCATCTTACTGATGTGCGCGTGCACAGGCGCCGCCGAAGCCCTTCGCCAGCAACGCACCCGCCCCCAAACACTATGGCCAGACAGGGTAACGGTTCAGCCATTTGGAAGCAACCGCGGTGCGCGCAGACGCCCTAGGCATGCCGAAACATGTTGGTGCAACGGGAGAGGCACAGCTTTCCTGGAATGTTCTTGTGACGTTCGACAGCGCCCGCTAAGGTTCCGAGCACACCCAAAAGGGGGATGAACGATGGCGAAGGTGTTGTTGCTGGGCGCGGGCTTCAGCCGCAACTGGGGCGGCCCGCTGGCGGCGGAGATGTTCGACTGGCTGCTCCAGAAGCCCGAGATCGAGAGCGACCAAAGATTGCGCCAACTCCTGTGGGACAACAAAGGCGGCGGCGGCTTTGAGAACGCCCTGTCCCAAGTTCAAGCCGACTACCTCCAATCCTCGATCCCCGACAACAAGGCACGCCTGGAGCGCTTCCAGGCTGCGGTGAACGCTGTGTTCGCCGACATGGATCAGGGGTTCGCCAGCCTCCCTACCTGGGAGTTCCAGAACGACTCCGGTCGCCAGCTTGTATCGGCTTTCGTGAAGTTCGACGCCATCTTCACGCTGAACCAAGACCTGCTGTTCGAGCGGTTCTATATCAACGAGAACGTCTCGCTGGTGTCCCGCCAACAGTGGAACGGCTGTGTCATGCCGGGGATGAGGGCGCTCGCGGGTGCGGCCATCCCCTACGACGTCGGGCAGACCATCTGGACGCCGGACGCGGCGCAGTTCTCCGTGCCCGCGCACTGCCAGCCCTACTTCAAGCTGCACGGCTCGTACCGATGGGAAGACGGTACGGGCAATCGACTGATGGTCATGGGCGGCAGCAAGGCGGTGATGATCCGCCAGCATGCCGTGCTGGCCTGGTATTTCTCAGAATTCCAACGCTACCTCGGCATGGGCGGCACCAAGCTCATGGTCATGGGCTACGGTTTCGGCGACCACCACGTCAACGAGACCATCATGGCCGCGCAGGAGCGGGACCTGAAGATGTTCATTGTGGACCCGCTCGGGGTAGATGTCGCCAACCCCGACAGGGGCCTGCCATTGCAGCGGGAGAATCCCTTCAAGCATGTGATCGTGGGGGCGTCGAAGCGGGGACTGCGGGAGACGTTCGGTAACGACGTTATCGAGCATGGCAGGCTGATGCAGTTTCTTGCATAGCCGCTTCTTCTTATCGACTCGGGGGCGGCAACTATGAAATCGAACGACTGGGTGCTGCTCGGAGCCGGGTTGACTATGGGTGCCATCGTTGGCCTCGTGTTCGGCGCCGCAGTGGTATCGTCCTGCGAGTCGCCGTTGGCTTCCTTGCTGCTCAAGGATGGCCGCTTGCAGTGGGAAACGCTGGTGGGCGGCATCATGGCCCTGGTCGCCGCCAGTGCCACGGTCTGGACTATGAAGTGGCAGACGGAGGACCAGCGCCGTCGCCGAGGGCGCGCCGCGCTGTCCGTGTTGCCGCTGATGCTGTCGGAGTTGTTCGACTACGTGACGAGCTGCACCGAGGGCCTGCTGCAACTGAGGGCGTGCGACGCCGGCGGCCGATGCGATCCGACGACCGCGAGGAACGTGGTCATCAAATGGCAACGCCCACGGTTACCTGAAAATTGCGCCGGGGTCCTGAAGGAGTGCATCGAGTTCGCCGACGTGCCTGTGGCGGGTGAGATGATCGCGTTGTTGAGCAAACTGCAAATCCAGCATGCCCGCTTCAATTCGACCTACGCCGCGCTCATGTCCGAAAGCCCCAGCATGATGATCCTGACCCAGAACATCAGGACGTACATCTTGGACATCGCGGAGATACATGCGCGTGCCACCATGCTGCTGCGGATGACCAGGAGCGTGAAGGACACGGTCGAGGAGGTGATGCCGCGCGACATACGGACCGCGCTGATGCACCTCCTGTTTTTCGACGACAGCGACAAGATACTCATGGACATGGCCGACCGCTGGTCCCCGACGACGGAACCATCCACTCCATCGTGATCGTGGAGGCTTCGCCGATCCAGCGCAGTGAGACCCCTCGGTCACGTGTGCGCCGAACGGCCTCAAGGCATGAACCGGAAAGAATCGGTTACGGCGTCATACGGTGCATGTCGTAGATTTGACCTCGTCCATCCCGGAGAACCAAATAGTCGCCTTCGGGGCGACGCTGCCCCGACGCTCGAATTCGGGCGGCAGTTCCTCGTTCCAGAAAATGTTGCCATCGACGATCTGGCGGGCGACGCCGACGGTTCGCAGTTCATAGGACAGGTTCGCCTCGTCGGCGGCCAAGACCTCGATGTGGAGGACAGGGCGGAGCGTGAGGCTGCTGTCGATGAACTCGGGCCATAGTGCCACGTTGTCTGCGCACCCGCGCATCTACATGGAGGGATAGACCGTCCCGGCCGCCCGGCTGGACTTCGGGGCATCGGGGCCTTGCCGTATCGGTATCGGCGACGCGCCGTTGAAGAGAAGCTCGTTGATCGCCACGGACAGCTTGTACCTGTGCTCCATCCCTGGCGGAACGTCGGCGGCGAAAGCCATGGACAGCCGCTGCCGAAGCCGGGCGTTCTCCTGGGTCTCGTCGGGAATCGGGTAGGCTAGGCGTGGGAGAACGACCTCGCCGGGGGCACCGATCCTGCGGAGCGCCTCGGGATGGTAACCCAGGTTGTGCAGCCACAACGATTCTGGAACGCCGCACTTTGCGGTGCGCCCCAAGTTTAGGGAGAAAACGTCCAAGAGACGGGAGCTATTCCACTATCGCCCCGTCCACGGCTTCGCCAGCACGATATCCTTGGTCACCATCACCGTGAACAAATATCCCGGCCGCACCGTCAGTTGCGGGGCGATGCCCAGGTTCTTCTGGATCATCGCCATTCCGGCCTGTCCCAATTGCTGGCCCAGCGCCCCGGCGACGATTTGCGAGGAGGAGTAGTTCTGGCCGTTGCTGGCCTGCGGCTGCGACAATTGGACGCCGGCGGAGAACAGCGACATCATCAGGGCCGAGCCGAACAGGCGAAGATAGTGGTTGTTCACCTCGTCGGAAAGGCCGGCATAACCGCCCTCGTCGGCGCCGGGCATGCCCTTGAGGTCGAGGGCCGAGGCGTCGGGGAAGATGAGGCGGTTCCACACCACCAGCACGCGTTCCTGGCCGTAGGTCACGGCGTTGTCGTAGGTGCCGACCAGCTTCGAGCCCTGCGGGATCAGCAGATAAGCGCCGGTGGCGGTGTCGTAGACGTTCTCGGACACCTGGCCGATGATCTGGCCGGGCAGGTCGGAATTGATGCCGCCGATCATGGTGGCGGGAATCACCGTGCCGGCGCGGATTTCATAGGGCGACAGCGGCGCTTCGCGGGTGGCTTGCAGCAGAGTGCTGGAGTCCTGCGGTTGCTTGGTCAGGTACGCAGCCTTGGCGGCCTGACCGTTGGGATCCTCCAGCTCATGGCCGTAACGGCCGAATGCCCCCGGCGCGGTGGCAGGAGACGGGGCGCCGACTGGAACAGGAAGCGATGGTGGTGGTCCCGGCGGGCGTGGCAGCGTGGGGCCGGCGTTGAGGGCGCTTTGCAGCGCGGTCAGGCGGCTGGTTTCGATTTGCTCCTGCTGTTGGGTATGGCGCTGCCAAACGGTGTCGCCGGCCAGGGACGGCGACGACGGCGGCAGCGTCGCAGGCTCGCCTGACCGGGCGGTGGGTGCGGCCAGATTGGCGGGAATGACGCCCTGCCGTGGCGCGCCCGACAGCACCCCGGCCGGATCGGCGGGGGCGCCGGGCGCGTGGTGGGTGGCGGCGTCCTCGGCCTGCCGGTGGATGGATTGGTCGCGTTCATAGAGGGTGTAGCCGAACACCGAACCGACGACGGCGACCACGCCGCCGACCAGCAGCAGCGGCACCCGGTTCAGCCGGCGCACGCCACGCCCGCTCATCCCGGCGGGGTGGAAGAAGTCGGGCGGTCCGGAGGAATTGGTCATGGCCCGGCCCCCGTCTGCACGGATTGCGGCGAGGCCGGTGCCAATTGGCCCTTGGCGTTAATGCCGAACACCTGCGCCGTCGTCGTCGCATCGATGGAAACCCGCAGCAGCATCTGCCCGTCGAACGGCGTCACTCGATAGAGCAGTTGATGGGCGCCCAGGGTTTGCGCCGGACTCGCCGTCACGGCGAAGCCGGCCTTGCGCAAGGCGTCGGCGATCGCCTCGGGCAAGGCCGAACCGGTGGCACCGGCGGCGCCGGTCGCACCGGCCGCGCCGGTCGCACCGGACGGCGGCGCCACCATCACGGTGCTGCTGGCCGGCGGCAGCCGCTGGCGGGCGATCTGGGCCACGGTCTCGGCCAACACCCTGCTGTCGGCGGGGGACAGCGAGCCCTCGACCCAGGACTCGGCGGCGGGGTCGCTGGCGCAGGCGGCCAGTCCCAGCAACATCGCGGTGGTGGCTAGGCGGCGCATCATCGGCCTCCGGCACTGTGGGTGAGGACGACGCGTTGCTGGGCCGAGCCAACGCCGGAGATCAACGCCGCTTTGGTTAAGACCTTGTCGACGACGAAGGTGCTGCCCGACAGCCGGTAATTGACCAGTTGCTCGCTGGGGCTGGTGAACAAGCCGCCGTCATTGCCCAGGGCGACCAGGGCTGGAGCGTCGGCCGAGGCCATGGCGGCGGGAAACTGGATATAG
>DATGZW010000054.1:0-2594 GCA_035297005.1 Patescibacteria group bacterium | reverse complement strand
CACCAAGGATGAGGCGGTGGCCTTCGCTCAGCGGCATGGTTGGGGGATGGTGGTGGCCGAGCCGCATCGCACCCGCCCGCGTCCGCATCCCTATGCGAGCAACTTCTTCGGGCAGGCGGGGCTCGATCAGATGTGAGGCTTAGCCGCCATAGCCGTCGAAGAACACCACCGATTGACGCTTGAAGCCGGTCAGGCCTTTGACCACCCGCACCGGCAAAGGCGCTTTGGGCGTCAGCAGGCGGATCGGCTCGACATCCATGCGCCCGACGCCATGCAAAATGCCCAGGGCCAGGGCGTAATAGACCAGGAACGATCCCCAATCCTTGGCCGTCGCCGAGACCAGCATACCGGCGGCGTCGCTGCGGAAGGCGCGGAAGATGTCGTCCTGGCCGGCATAATCGCAAGCGGTGCGGTTGGCGTAGTATTCCGACGACATCTTGTAGGCCAGGTGCCACGCCGAGGACTGGTCGCAACGCAGGTTGGTCAGGCTCTCATGCCGACGCACGGCGATGTCCGAGACATGGGCCAATTCGTGGGCGATGGTGAAGGGATTGCAGTTGGTCAGGAACATGGTCATTTCCAGCCCGCCGCCGTCGAGAGCGGTGGGGATGACCTTGCCGTCATAGCCGGGCTCGCAGGCTTTTTCGACCCTTGCCAATTCGTCGGTTTTGAACCCACCGCTATCGAACCGCCCGATCAGGCTGGTGATCAAGCTGTCTTCCCGTTCGTCGAAGCCAATGAGTTGGACCATTCGGGGTATACGCCTTCCTGTCTGCCGTCCGGGGTAGGATTACGGAGGAAGAGGCAGACGTCATTACCGAATAGGAGGTAGTCCGCACGGGGCATGCCCGGCAGGCTTATCCAGCGCAACAGGGGTGCGCCGGGGGAATTCCTTGGACGCGTCTGGGTTGTTGACCGGGCGGACAGTCGGCTCATAATAATTGGCGGAGGTGCGTCGATGATGACCTCAAGCGACAATCCACAGGGGGGCTTGGCTGTTGGCCGTGTCGTGGCCGCGCGGGGTTCCGTCGTCGATATCCGTTTTCCCGGCGGTTCCCTGCCGGCGATCGGCGAGGCCGTGCTTCTCGACTGGGATCGCGGGCCGCCGCTGCTGACCGAAGTGCAGCAGCATCTCGACCCCTTGACCTTGCGCTGTGTCGCCCTGGAAAACACCGCTGGGTTGAAACGCGGCACGGCGGCGCGGGCGACCGGTGGGCCGATCACGGTGCCGGTCGGCGATGCGGTGCTGGGCCGCCTGCTCAATGCCTTGGGCCAGCCGGTCGATCACGGGCCGCCATTTCCCGCCGACACTCCGCGCGGGCCGATCCATGCGCCATCGCCGCCGCTCGACGGCCAGGATCGCGGCGTCGAATTGTTCCATACGGGGATCAAGGTCATCGACCTGCTGGCGCCCTTGGTCAAGGGCGGCAAGGCGGCGATGTTCGGCGGCGCTGGCGTCGGCAAGACCGTGTTGATCATGGAATTGATCCGCACCACGGTCGAACGCTATTCGGGGCTATCGGTGTTCGGCGGCATCGGCGAACGCTCGCGCGAAGGTCACGAATTGTTGCTGGAACTGCGCCAATCCGGGGTGCTGGCGCGCACCGCGCTGGTGTTCGGGCAGATGAACGAACCGCCGGGCGCGCGCTGGCGGGCGGGCCTGAGCGCCTTGGCGGTGGCCGAATATTTCCGCGACGTGGCGCATGAGAACGTGCTGCTGCTGATCGACAACGTCTACCGCTTTGTCCAGGCCGGCGGCGAGGTGTCGGGCCTACTGGGGCGCTTGCCGTCGCGCGTCGGCTATCAGCCGACCTTGGCCAGTGAGATCGCCGAGTTGGAACAGCGCATCGCCTCGGTGGCGGGGGCGGCGATCACCTCGATCCAGGCGGTCTATGTGCCCGCCGACGACTTCACCGATCCGGCGGTGGCCGAGATCTTCAGCCACCTCGATTCCTCCATCGTGCTGTCGCGCGACATGGCCAGCGAGGGCATGTATCCGGCGGTCGATCCCCTGGCCTCGACGTCGGTGCTGCTGGATCCGCGACTGGTCGGCGAGGCGCATTACCGCACCGCGCAGGACGTGCGCAAGACCATCGCCCATTACCGCGAGCTTCAGGAAATCATCGCCCTGCTGGGCATCGAGGAATTGAGCGCCGCCGACCGCATCGTGGTGACGCGGGCGCGGCGGCTGTTGCGTTTCCTTACTCAGCCGTTTCTGGTCACGGTGGCGTTTACCGGCAAGGCCGGGCGTTCGGTCGAGTTGGAACAAACCATCGCCGGCTGCCGCGCCATCCTTGACGGGGCGGCGGATAGCTGGGCGGAAAGCTCCTGCTATATGATCGGCGATCTCGACGAGGCGCGCGGCAAGGAGGCGGCATCATGAAGCTGACCGTCTCCACCCCCCTGGCGCTGCTGGTCGAAGCCGAGGACGTGCAGGCGGTGCGCGCCGAGGATGACAGCGGCAGCTTTGGCATTCTGCCGGGGCATGCCGATTTCCTCACGGCGCTGGGGGTGTCGGTGATGACGTGGCGCGACCATGCCGGTGGCGAACACCATGTCGCCCTGCGCGGCGGCGTGCTGGAAGTCATCGGCGG
>DATGZW010000053.1:0-6707 GCA_035297005.1 Patescibacteria group bacterium | reverse complement strand
TCTCGGCCTATGGCGATTTGAGCAATATCCGCAAGGCGATGAATCAGGGCGCCTTTGATTTCGTCACCAAGCCCATCGATTTCGCCGATCTGGCGGTGACCCTGGAAAAGGGTTTTGGTGCGATCAACCTTTACAAGGAAGCCGTGCGTCTGCGCGAAAACGCCGAACAGGCACGGATCGAGGCGGATGCGCGCAACAAGGCCAAGTCTGAATTCCTGGCCATGATGAGCCATGAAATCCGCACGCCGATGAACGGCGTGCTGGGCATTTCGCGCTTGCTGCTGGATACCAAGTTGGAGCCCGAGCAGCGCGAATATGCCGAGATGATTCACAATTCAGGCGAAGCGCTGCTGACCATCCTTAACGATATTCTGGACGTCTCGAAGCTGGAGGCGGGGGCGCTGACCTTGGAGCAAATCGATTTCGATCTGTTCCAGACCATCGACAGCATCGTCTTTCTGCTGCAATACCGGGCCAATGAAAAGGATTTGCGGCTGATTGCCGATATTGACCGCGCCGTGCCGCGCTATCTGGCCGGTGATGTGTCGCGGCTGCGGCAAGTGTTGCTCAATCTGCTGGGCAACGCCATTAAGTTCACCGAAAAAGGCGATGTGTCGATCAAGGTCACGGTCGCCAATGAAAATGCCGTCACCGGGGAAATCTCTCTGCATTTCGCCATCCGCGACACCGGGATCGGCATTTCAGAGGCTGGGCAGCGCCAACTCTTCCAGTCGTTCTCGCAGGCCGATGCCTCGATCACCCGCCGCTTTGGCGGGACCGGTCTGGGCTTGGCCATTTGCAAGAAGCTGGTCGAACTGCAAGACGGCAGCATCGGCGTCGAATCGACTCCCGATGTCGGCAGCACCTTCTGGCTGACGCTGCCCTATCGGCGCGGCCAGACGCCGGCGGTCAAGGTGCTGGCCGATGGCACGGTCGCCACCCTGCGGCCGCTCAATATCTTGCTGGCCGAAGACAATGTGGTCAATCAGCGGGTCGCCGTCGCCGTCCTGCGTAAGAACAACCATTCGGTGACGGTCGTCGATAACGGCTTCAAGGCGCTGACCATGGTGCAGTCGTCGCCGTTCGACGTCATTCTGATGGATATGCAGATGCCCGACATGGATGGGGTTGAAGCCACCCGGCAGATCCGCGCCCTGGCCGGCGAACGCGGGCGTATCCCGATCATCGGCTTCACGGCGGCAGCTTTCCCCGACGAAATCGCCGCCGCCCGCAAGGCGGGGATGAACGATATCGTCAGCAAACCCTTTGCCCCCGACGACCTGTTCGCCGCTTTGGCCAAAGCGGCGACAGCGGCGCAGTAAGGGCGGCAAAGTTACCCTCGCCGAAGGGCAGGGGATCGTCATGCCGTTGGTCCGTAGTCCGCTATATTGTGCACTGCAACAGTGTCGTTTGAGCCACACTGTTGCAGGAACTCACTTCGCCCAGAGATGTGGCTGAGGTGGATGGCACACTGAAAGCACACGCGATGGCGTGGCTCTACGGAAGGCTCATCACATGACTCACAATCCGCTCCTTTGGCGGCTCATCGGGCTTGGCTGCGCAGCCGTGGCCATGACCGGCGTCGCCCAAGCCCAAGAGGCGGGTGGCGCCGCCCCGCAGGCTCCAGCAAAATGGACCGACACTCTTAAACTTTCGCTGCAAATCGACGCAGGCGCTAATTTCAATGCCGGAAACCCCAGCGATCACCAGAATTTCGGCCGCCTGCTCGATGACAAAGCCAATACCGGCACGCTCAATCAGGTGCTGCTGACGGCGCAGCGGCCGATCGATTCGGCGGCGGCGGGCTATGATTTCGGCTTCAAGCTGCAAGGCCTGTACGGCTCGGACGCCCGATATTTCCGTCCGCCGCACGAGTTCTCCGGCACCCTGACCAACGACCTGTATCAGGTTGACTTGTCCGAGGCCAATTTTCTGGCCCATACCCCGTGGCTGACGGATGGCGGCGTCGATTGGAAGGTCGGTCGCTTCACCGCGCCGGAGGGGGCTGAAACCCTGGATCCGTCGAACAATTATTTCTATTCGCATTCCTACATCTTCAACTTCGGCATTCCGGCGCAAGGCACCGGCCTGCTGGCGACTTGGCACACCACGCCATTGGTCGATCTTTACGGTGGGGTCGATACCGGCGTGAACACCTCGGTCGATCATGGCTTGCTGCATGCGCAGAACGGTGCCGCCCCGGCCTTTACCGCTGGCCTTGGCCTGAACCTGATGGGCGGTGACCTGACTCTGGTCGCCTTGAGTCATGGTGGCGCGGAAAATACCAACCAAGCCGTTGCCAACGGGCTGTTGCCGGCGGGCACCGACATCACTGGCAGCTATCGCTATCTGAATGATCTGGTGACCACCTGGAAGGTCAATAAGACGCTGACCCTGGTCAATGAGTTGAACTGGATCCATGACGACGTGCTCAACCACGGCAAGGCCGCCAACGGCTATGGTATCGCCCAATACGGCGTCTATGCCTTGACCGACGAAGTCTCGCTGGTGGCGCGTGGCGAGGTATTCCGCGACGGTTCCGGCGTGTTCGTCACCCAGTCCGGTAACAACGTCGACTTCCTGCGCGGCGAAGAAGGCTTGCCGGCCCTTAGCCCCGCCTCGCATGGCGGCGGCGACACCACCTATGGCGCGGTGACCGTGGGCGTCAACTACAAGCCGACGCTGGGTATCCCCTACCTGTCCAGCCTGACGCTACGCCCCGAGTTGCGCTACGACACCACCCTGAACGGCACCCGCCCGTTCGACGGCACCCGCACCGACAAGAACATGTTCACCGGCGCGGTGGATGCGATCATCGCCTTTTGATCCTGAAGAGACCGCTTGGCACCGACGCGCCAAGCGGTCGCCTCGACGTCGGCTTGAGAACGCGCCATACTGCCGGTCATCCTCGCCGGGATGAGAGGACCGCAGCATGAGAGTATCCGTCATCGGCATGGGGGCGGTGGGCAGCGAGTTGGTCGGCCTGCTGGTGACCATGTCCGAGATGTCCGAGATTATCGCCGTCGATAAAACGCGCGAAAAGGCCGAGGCCGAGATCTGGGATTTCTCCCACACCACTTCCTTCATCTACGCCAAGAACCCGCTGTTGCTGGTCGGGGATTATGCCGACACCAAGGACAGCGACATTGTCGTCATCACCGCTGGAGCGCAGATCAAGCCGGGCCAGACTCGGGACGCCTTGGTGCAAATTAACGCTCAGGTCATTCGTGAGATCATCGCCGAGGTCGAGACCTATTCGCCCAACGCCATCGTGCTGATCGTCACCAATCCGGTCGACGTGATCACCCAGGTGGCATTGCGCGCTTCCGGCTATCCGCGCACGCGGCTTATCAGCGCCGGCACCATCATCGATTCGGCGCGCTTCATGCGCATTCTCAGCGACCATCTGAAGATCGATCCCAAGAACATCTTCGGCTACGTGCTGGGCGACCACAGCGCCACCGGCTTCATCCCGTGGAGCCATTGCAACGTCTGCGGTCTGGACATCGACACTTTTTGCCGGCTCAACGACCTGCCCCCCGTCGATAAAGCCGCCATCCACCAGCGCGTGCTGGATGTCGGCATTGAAATTTTCAACCGCAAGGGCAACACCAACCACGCCATCGCCGCCAGCGTGTTCCGCGTCATCCGCGCCATTGCGGCGAACGAACATTCGGTGTTGCCGGTCGGCGTGCTGCTGCAAAACCAATACGGCGTGGACGATGTGGTGATGAGCGTGCCCTGCGTGATCGGCCGCGAGGGCGTCGAGAAAATCCTTAACTACGAATTCACCCCGGACGAACAGCAGGCCTTTCACTGCTCGGAACAGCATCTGCGCCAGTTGATCGCGCTGACCTGAGCTGGGCACCCTTGACGGAGGTGGGGGAGTCTCTCACATTGGCTGACATGAACAAGATTGTTTCGCCCCAGGGTATTCCGTCCTCCACCGACGTGGTCGATCTGGCCATCACCGGCATGACCTGCGCCACCTGTTCGTCCCGCGTCGAAAAAGTGTTGTCGCGCCTGCCCGGCGTCGAGACGGCGGAGGTTAACCTTGCCACCGAGAAAGCGCGGGTGACCGTGCAACGCGGGCAGACGGCGGCTTTGGCGATGGCCGAGGCGGTGCAGAGGGCCGGTTTTGGTGCTGCGGTGCTGACCGCCGACGCCCCCGCCGCCGATGAGTCGCAGGTGGCCGATGCGGCGCGGCGCGGCTTGCTGACGGTGCTGGCCTCGGCCCTGCTGACGGCGCCGTTGGTGGCGATGATGGCGCTGGATCTGCTGGGCGTGCATGTGATGCTGCCGCCGTGGGTACAGATGGCGCTGGCGACGCCGGTGCAGTTCGTCATCGGTTGGCGCTTTTATGTCGGCGGCTGGAAGTCGCTGCGCGGCGGCACCGGCAACATGGATCTGCTGGTGGCTTTGGGTACCTCTGCCGCCTATGGGCTGTCGGCGTGGCAGGTGGTGATCGGCCACGCGCATGGGCATGCGCATCTCTATTTCGAAGCCTCGACCGTGGTGGTGACGCTGGTCCTGCTGGGCAAATGGCTGGAGGCGCGAGCCAAGCGCAGCGCCGCTTCGGCCATTCGCGCGTTGATGAGCCTGCGTCCTGATACCGCGCGGGTCGAACGCGACGGCCAGTTGATCGAGATTCCGGCGGATTCCGTGGTTTTGGGCGAAATCGTCGTGGTGCGCCCCGGCGAGCGAGCTCCGGTGGACGGTATCGTCGCCGATGGCGAAAGCCAGATGGACGAATCGCTGCTGACTGGAGAAAGTCTGCCGGTGGAAAAAGTCGTCGGCGACAAAGTGACGGCGGGGGCGATCAATGCCGACGGGCTGCTGCGGGTCAAGGCGACGGCGGTGGGGGCCGGTTCGACCATCGCCCGCATCATCCGTCTGGTCGAAGGCGCGCAAGCCAGCAAGGCTCCGGTGCAGCGGCTGGTTGACCGCATCGCCGCCGTGTTCGTGCCGGTGGTGGTGGCTATCGCCGCTGTCACTTTCGCCGTGTGGTGGCTGGTCGTCGGCGATCCGCAAGGCGCGTTCATCGCCGCCGTGTCGGTGCTGGTCATCGCCTGTCCCTGCGCGCTGGGTCTGGCGACGCCGACCGCCATCATGGTCGGAACCGGCGTGGCGGCGCGGCACGGCATCCTGATCAAGGACGCCGAGGCGTTGGAACTGGCGCACCGCGTTACTGCCATCCTGTTCGACAAGACCGGCACCCTGACCGAAGGCCGCCCCGAGGTCAGCGATGTGGTCGCCGCCGATGGCGACCGTTTCCGCCTGTTGGAATTGGCGGCCAGCGTGCAGCAGGGCAGCGAACATCCGCTGGCCCGCGCCATTCTGACCGCCGCTCGCCTGGACGGCATTACCCCGCGCCCCTTGGGCAGTTTCCGCGCCTTGCCTGGTTTGGGCTTGCTGGCGACGGTCGAGGGGCGCTCCATCCTGGTTGGCAGCCGCCGCCTGATGCGCCAGTCGGGCGTCGATGTCAGCCTGTTGGAAGAACGCGCTGCCGATGCCGAAGCGGTCGGCCGGACAGTTATGTGGGTGGGCGAGGGCGACCGCCCGCTGGGCTTCATCGCCGTCAGCGATCGCGTCAAGGACAGCGCCGCGCCGGCCATCGCCAAGCTGAAAAGTCTGGGCGTCAAATCGATCATGCTGACAGGCGACAATCGCCGTGCCGCCCGCGTGGTCGCCGACGCGGTGGGCGTCGATGCCATGCATGCCGAGGTAATGCCGGAAGACAAAGCCGCCGAGGTGCAGCGGCTGCGCGCGGCGGGCGACATCGTCGCCATGGTGGGAGACGGCGTCAACGACGCTCCGGCCTTGGCGGCGGCGGATATCGGCATCGCCATGGGCACCGGCACCGACATTGCCATGCATACCGCCGGCATTACCTTGATGCGCGGCGATCCGTCGCTGTTGCCCGGTGCGCTGTCGATCTCGCGCGCCACCTATGACAAGATCCGCCAGAACCTCTTCTGGGCCTTCGTCTACAACGTGATCGCCATCCCGGCGGCGGCGGCGGGCATGCTCAGCCCGGCGCTGGCTGGGGCGGCGATGGCGTTTTCCAGCGTCAGCGTGGTGTCCAACAGCTTGTTGTTGCGCCGCTGGAAGCCGTAAAAGCACCCGAACGATCGTTCTGGAGGGCGGCTGCCCCTTTACCGCGCGTCGGCGGCGGGCAGGTCTTCCGTGAAGCCCTTCTCAATCAGCGCATGCCACTGCTCGGCCCATTCTTTGGTCTTGGTTAGATAGGCGAGTTTGTCCGGAAAGCCGTCCACCCGATCCTTATGCCAATCCGAACTCCGCCAGTCGGCATATTTGGGTGGCGAAATCCCCTCGATTTCTGGGTTGAAGAAATACCAAACGGTCTCGAAATTGGTTTTGTTGGCCATGCGGAAGGTGGCGATGACCATGGTGATGGGGATGGTTACGCCGCGGGATTTAAGGAGGTCCAAAGTTGCGGCCCAACTGGCAGAAACTTTGCCGCTGGTTCCCATGGAAAAATGATTTATCGTCCAACAATTCTGTTCGCCGCCAGAAATATTGTAGGTCTTGAAGACGAAGAAGACGTCGTTCCGCTCACATGGCCTGAACATCTCGAAACCGGAGAACCGGGCTTCCATGGCGGAATGCCCAATCGGCGTATCAATTCGGATAATGCCGGTCAATTGGCGGTCTGTGATGGAAACCAACACAACCTGCCCAATGCT
>DATGZW010000052.1:0-2914 GCA_035297005.1 Patescibacteria group bacterium | reverse complement strand
AAGGAGCGCATCAGCTATCATTTCCGCCTCGATGCCCTCTGACGGAGGCCGGCGCGTGCGCGAGTTCCTGCATCGCTGGATCAACTACCGCGCCCGATCGCGGGCCCGCCTGCGCGACCCCGCCTACGCCTTCCTGTTCGAGCCGGAACATTCCGCCGAGGCGGTCGTGTTCGATACCGAAACCACCGGCCTCAGCCGCAAGCGCAGCGACATCATCAGCCTTGCCGCCATCCGCATCCGCGGCAACCGCCTGCTGTTGAGCCAGCGCCTGGAGCTGCTGGTGCGCCCCTCCGCCGCGATCGAACACGCCGCGGTCGCGGTGCACGGGCTGCGCCCGATGGATGTCGCGGACGGGCTGCCGGCGCGCGAGGCCGTGGGCCGCTTCCTACAGTTCATCGGCACGCGGCCGCTGGTCGGCTACTACCTCGAGTTCGACATCGCCATGGTCAACCGGGTGATCCGGCCCTGGCTCGGCGTCAGCCTGCCCAACCGCGCGATCGAGGTCTCGGCGCTGTATTACGACCGCGTGATGCGCGACCGGTCCACCCGCGAGGCGCTGTATACCGGCACCGTCGATCTCAGCTTCGCGCGCATCCTCGCCGACCTCGACCTGCCGGCGCTGCCCGCGCACGACGCGCTGAACGACGCGCTGATGACCGGGCTGATCTATCTCAAGCTGACCGCGCCGGATGGCTGATCGAGCACGCCAGACCGCGGGCCCCAGGGGCAATCGCTTGACGGGAGGAAGGCCAGGGGCGCTGCCCCATCGGCACTAAGGCGACGCCCAACAATTACCGCGTCAAGGCGGCCTGGGGGAAATGGTATAGTTCCACTCCGGGTGGAAGGCGTCGCCTTTGATGTTTAGGCTGGCCATTTCCGCCTCGCTGACCTTGATCCCCTTTGGGTAAGTGCGCGTGTCGAGTTCGCACCGCACCTTCAGGCCGGTCTTGGTCGTGGTGGAAGCGATGAGTTCGACCACTGCCAGGCGGCTGGTCAGGGGCGTTCCCCGCCAGTTCTCGGTGATGTGGCAGAACAGCCGGTGCTCGATTTTATTCCACTTCGAAGTCCCCGGCGGGTAATGGCAAACTTGCAGGGTCAGTCCGGTTTCGTCAGCCAGCTTCTGCAGTTCGACCTTGAACAGCCGCACCCGCGATCCGTTGGAACCGCCGCCATCTGCGGTGATCATAATTTGGTCGGTGTTCGGATACCTCTCCCGGCCCATCAGGTCCAGCCAGCGGCGGATCGAGTTGACCGAGAATTGCGCCGTATCGTTGTCGATGCCAGAGCCTGTCCTCGGGCGGGCCTTGGCCCGACCCGTGGGCTCACACAGCCGGCATTGGCGGCGATGTCATACACGCCATAAGGTACGACCTTGCCGAGTTCGGCGTCGACGAAGTCATGCACCTTCACCTGGTCGGGGCAGCCTTTCGGCCGGTAGTCACTGCCGGCGTTCTTGTAGGGACCGATTGGCTCTTTCTTCTTCGTGTCGATCGAGATCACCGGCTTGCCGGCCGCCTGCATGGCGATCACCGCGGTATTGATATGCTCGAACTGCGCGTCACGGTCGGGGTTGCGGCTACTCTCCAAGGTCTTGCGATTTACCTGCCGGCGGTATTGCAGCGACCCCAGCAGTTTGGGGATCGTGCTCTTGCTGACCTGGTGCCCCATGGCGCACAGCGCTGCCGCCAGCTTTGCGTGGCTCTTCGAGACCCACCGCAGCGGCCGCATCGGGTCGCCCTTGGTCGCCGGTTCCAGCAACTGACGCAGGTCTTCCAGCAGTGTCGCATCCGTCTCCGTCAGGGCTGGCCGGCCGCTGCCGGGCCGGCGTACCTCGCCCGACAGCGAGGCGGGGTCGTTCAGGTCCTTCAACCCGCGGCCGATGCTACTTCGCGCGATCCCCGTCGCCCGCGACGACGCGGCGATCCCGCCATAGCCGGCCGTTCGGGCCTCTACCGCCGCGAACAGCCGGCGAGTACGCTCGTTCAGTCCGCGACCAACCGCCGCAAACCGCTCGCGAATCGCTGATGGATCGATCATCCGCCGAGCCTATCCGGCGCGAGTCCGCGCCGGAATCCACCTCGGTGAAATCTCCCGCTACGCAATTCCAGCCGATTCGTTCATTGTTGGGCGTCGCCTAAGATAGTTCGTGATTCGGCTCGGGACGGTACAATTCATGGCGAAGATGCCCGAAGCATCCGCCGACCTGATCGACCATTTCCCAGCCTTTCTGGCGCGGTTTCCTGGCAAACTGGAGCTGGAGGGCCTGTCGCGCCAGACCAAAGCGTTCCAGCGTCGGCGCGGCGTGCGGTCCGGCACGGACCTGTTTCGCCTTGCGCTGGCCTGGGGAAGTGGCGGGTATTCGCGGCAACATGTTGCGGCGTGGGCCGGGGAACGGGGCATCGCCACGCTTACCCAAGAGGCGTTGATCCAGCGCCTGCACGGCGCGGGTGAGTTCCTGGAAGCCGTGACCGGACAGCTGTTGGCGCGGGTGGGAGCAGCACCAGCCTGGCATGGACGGGTGTTGCGCATCGGCGACAGCACCAGCCTGAGCAAACCGGCGAGCAAGGGAACCGACTGGCGGGTCCATTGCGTCTACGATCTGGGCGTTGGCGGCTTCACTCCTCTGGAAGTCACCGACAAGCACGGCGGCGAGGCGCTGGATCGCGGCAAGCCGGTGGCGGGAGAGATCCGCATGGCCGACCGCGGCTTCGCCAACGCCCAATCCTGGCAACGCTTCCTCCAGGCCCGCCAACAACCGGAAGAACAGAATGACTTCATCGTCCGGATGCGCTGGAACACGATCCGCCTGGTGGACAGGCACGCTCGGTTGTTCGACCTGGTGGCATGGCTTCAGGCCCAGCCGTGCGAGAGCGAGACCCATGAGGTCACGGTGTGGGCGCAATCCGGCAAACAC
>DATGZW010000051.1:0-4300 GCA_035297005.1 Patescibacteria group bacterium | reverse complement strand
CCGCGCTTTTTCCAGCCATGCACCCATTCGGTGATGCCCTTCTGGACATATTGGCTGTCGGTGTAGACATCGATTTCGCAGGGGCGCTTCATCGCGTTGAGACCCTCGATGACCGCCATCATTTCCATGCGGTTGTTGGTGGTGTGAGGCTCGCCGCCGCACATCTCCTTTTCTGCGCCTTTCCAGCGCATGATCAGCCCCCAGCCACCAGGGCCGGGATTGCCCGAACAGGCGCCGTCGGTGAACAGTTCGACCTGGGTCAACTCACTCATATTTCGCCCGCCGCCATGTCCCAATACTCCAACCCATAGGCTCCGGGGCCGCCGACCTGGGCGTGGAAGCGCAGCTTGCGCTCGTATTCCAGCGGATCCTTGCGCTTGACCAAGGCTCCGGCGGGGGTGTTCAGCCAGTCATACAGCCGGGTCAGCAGAAAGCGCATCGCCGCGCCGCGCGCCAGGGTCGGCAAGGCCAGGAACTCGGCGGCGGATAGCGGGCGCACCTGCTGATAGTTCCACAACATCAACCGCGCCTTGGTGACGTTGAAGCTGCCATCGGGTTCGAAGCACCAGGCGTTCAGGCAGATGGCGATATCATAGGCGAGGAAATCGGTGCAGGCGAAATAGAAGTCGATCAGCCCCGATACCTGCTCGCCCTTGAAGAAAACGTTGTCGGGGAACAAATCGGCATGGATGATTCCGGTCGGCAGATCACGCGGCCAATGTTTTTCCAGACCGTCCAATTCGCGGCGCAACTGGTCGGCCAAGCCCGGCTTGACCTCGTCGGCGCGGTGGGCTTCCAACTCGAACAGCGGACGCCAGCCGTGCAGGCCCAGCGAATTGGGGCGGCTGTGCGGAAAGGACAACCCCTTCAGATGCAGCTCGGCCATCGCCTTGCCCAGCGAGGCGCAGTGGCGGGCATTCGGGCGCTTGGGCCACAGCCCTTGCAGAAAAGTGACGATGGCGGCGGGGCGGCCGCATAGGCTGCGCAAATCGATGCCGTCGCGCCCGCGCAAGGGCGTCGGGCAGGCCAGCCCCTGGCTCGCCAGATGCTCCATCAGGCCGATGAAGAACGGCAGATCGCCGGGATCCACGCGCTTTTCGTAGAGCGTCAGGATGTAGTTGCCGGTGGTGGTTTGCAGCAGGTAGTTGGAGTTCTCGACTCCCTCGGCGATGCCCTTGAAGCCTTCGACGGTGCCGATGTCGTATTCGGCGACGAAGGCTTCCAGGTCTTCGTCCGAAACGTCGGTATAGACGGCCATGTCAGGGACTCACCAGTTCGGCGGGAAGCTTGAAGGCGATGGTCTCGCGGGTTACCGACACCTCTTCGATGGTCACGGTGAAATGTGTGCGGCAAGCCTCGATGACCTCGTCGACCAGCACCTCGGGGGCCGAGGCTCCGGCGGAGACGCCAAGGCGCAAGATGCCGTCCAACTGGCCCCACTCGATATCGGCGGCGCGCTGCACCAGCAAGGCGGTGGGGCAGCCGGCGCGCGCCGCCACCTCGACCAACCGCTTGGAGTTCGAGGAATTGGGGGCGCCGATCACCATCACCGCGTCGCACAAGGGGGCGATGGCCTTGACCGCCTGCTGACGGTTGGTGGTGGCATAGCAGATGTCTTCCTTGCGCGGGCCGTCGATGGCGGGGAAGCGGCGGCGCAGGGTGGCGACGATTTGCGCGGTGTCGTCCACCGACAGCGTGGTCTGGGTGATATAGGCCAACTGGTCGGGACGGTCGGGAGCGATGGCTTCGGCCTGCGCCAGATCTTCGACCAGCAGCACCTGTCCGGGGGCGACTTGGCCCATGGTGCCGACCACCTCGGGATGGCCGGCATGGCCGATCATGATGATCTGGCGGCCGTCCCCGGCATGGCGGATGGCTTCGTGGTGGACCTTGGTGACCAGCGGGCAGGTGGCGTCGAGATAGAACATCCCGCGCGCCTCGGCTTTGGCGGGCACCGATTTGGCGACGCCATGCGCCGAGAACACCACCGGGCGGCCTTCGGGCACTTCGTCCAGTTCGTCGACGAACACTGCGCCTTTCGCTTCCAGGGATTGCACAACAAAGCGGTTATGCACGATTTCGTGGCGCACATAGACCGGACGCCCGTATTTGCGCAAGGCCTCTTCGACGATATGAATGGCGCGATCGACGCCGGCGCAGAAGCCGCGCGGGCTGGCGAGCAGAATGGTGAGCGAGGGTTTGATCATGATCCCGATCGAGGGCAGGAATGCAAAGGTCCGCGCGCGGCGGCTTGTGCGTTGCCGCGCGGTTCTCTAAAGTCGTCAGCAATAGCAGAATTGCTTGTCCGGCAAAAGGTCAACTCATGAGCCGCCCTTAAAGGCTGGGTCTTGGCGCGTATCCGGCGGCAGGCATTCGTTCCAAGACGGCAGCCATGGGCGTATCTGAGATGAAGTTTGCATTCCGTTCCGCCGCCGCGCTGGCGGCCCTGGTCGCGCTGGGCGGCTGTTCGTTGTTCGAGTCCAAGAAGGAACTGCCGCCTTGTCCACGCGTCTCGGTGCTGTCCGAGGCCTCCAAGCTGACGCAGTTCCGCACCGGCCAGGGACGCGACATCACCGACGTCGAATTGCAGGCCGAGTTCACCGGCTATCACGGAAGCTGCAAATTCGATTACGAGAAGCAGATTATGACGGTGACCATGCAGGTCGGCATCGACGCCCAGCGTGGGCCGGCCGCTAAGGGGCGCAAGGCCGATATCGCCTATTTCATCGCTATTCCGGCCTTTTCGTCCACCCCCAAGGGCAAGGCGATCATGCAGGTGCCGCTGGAGTTCCCCGAGAACACCGACCGCGTGCGCTATATCGATTCCGAGGTTGAGGCGACCTTCAAGGTGCCCAAACTCGACGATCTGGCCAAATACGAAGTGTTCCTGGGCTTGCAACTCACACCCGAACAGCTTGAGTACAATCGGACACAGAAATCGCCGATGTGACAGCGGTCATAGAGCCGCTTGCCGATTTGGGAATAGACTTAGGGCCTTCCCCCAATCGGGGCCTCTTCGCTGAAAGCGTGGATATGCTCAGCCCACCGCCGCCCGTCATCGACACCACCGGCCCGTCGGGATGGCGGAGCCGCGTGTCGTGCGGTCTGCGGCGGTTGTGGCGGCAGAACGACGGGGCGACGGCGATGGAGCTTGCTTTCATCGCCGTGCCGTTTATCGGCCTGACCTTCGCTATCATCGAAACCGGAGTGATGGCCTTTACCAACACGGTGGTGCAGGGCGCCATCGGCGTTGCCGCCCGCCAAGTCCGTACTGGCCAGCCGGGGGTGCTGAACTCTGACACCACCTGCGGCACGCCCCCGGCGGCCACGCTGGCGGCTTTCCGCACGGCGGTGTGCAATGGCGTCGATGGGCAAATCGACTGCAACTCGCTGTATTTCTATGTGCAAAGCTTCGCCACCTTCGGCGCGGTGTCGTTGCCGGCGGCGACCTTCGATTCCCAGGGCAATCAGGTCAATCAATGCTACGACACCGGCGTCTCGTCGGCGCCGTCGGCGACCGGCAATGACATCGTCGCCGTGCAGGTGATCTACAACTGGCACACCATCACGCCGGGACTGAACTACATTCTGGGCGCGGGAGCCAGTCAGACCTATCCGATCCAGTACACCATGGTCTTCAAGAATGAGCCCTATTGATGGACAAGCCGCGTTCTCTGTTGTGGACATTCCTTAGCGACCGGTCGGGTTTGGCTGCCACCGAATTCGCTTTGGTGTTACCGGTCATGCTGGCCGGGTGGCTGGGCATGGCGCAGTTGTCGCAAATGTCCGTGGCCTCCACCAAGGCGATGATGGCGGCGCAGTCGGTCGGCGATTTGATGAGCCAGGAACCCAGCCTGTCGGGCAATTTCACCGATCTGGTGCTGGCGGCGTCGCAGGTGCTGTCGCCCTTGCCGACCACCAGTTCGGTGCTGACCGTCGATGTCGTCAGCATCAGTTTCAATTCCAGCAACGTGCCGCAGTTGGGCTGGCGCTGCACCACCGGCAGCGGCGGCGACACCACGGCGCAGATGAACGCGGCGATCGCGACCGCCACCGGCCTGGGAACATCCGGCCAAAGCGTGATCATGGTCACTGTCACTTATTCTTATACGCCTACAATCACTGGCGGGATCATCGGAACGCAGACCTTTGTCCAGAGGTCTTTTAACAAGCCCCGGCTGGCGCTCCTTATTCCACAACCTTGCTAGGATCGTTCTGGCTCGGCGATGTCGTTGACGGAGGCGAACATGTTGTCCCCATCCAGCCCTGCAGCCTTCAAGCGGAGTCTGCGCAAGTTCCC
>DATGZW010000050.1:0-2402 GCA_035297005.1 Patescibacteria group bacterium | reverse complement strand
GGAAGTGGCGACCCTACAAACAACAACCTGCCGCTGCAACGAAAATTATTGTCAATATTGCAGTTGTACTAATTAACGTCCGCAGCAGGCCTTGTATTTCTTGCCGCTGCCGCAAGGGCAGGGATCGTTGCGGCCCACTTTCGGGGCGCTGCGGACCACTGGCTTGTTATGGACTTTACCATCGACATAGACCCAGCCGCCGTCAAGACGACGGAAGTTACTGGTCTCATGATGGGTCTGTTCCAGGCCGTTCTGGCGGAAGCGGGCGGCGAACTCGACTATGCCGGTCTCGTCGCCGGCACCGCCGGCTTCGGTCGACAGGATCGACAGACCCAGCCAATCGACCGCCTTGGACCAGGACTCGGCCGAGGCGCGGTCATGGTCGGTGCGGGCTTCCGGAGCCAAGCTGCGCTCCAGGTGATCGACATTGCACAGTACATAGGCGCTGTAACGCGAGCGCATCAGCGCTTCCGGGCTGGGGGCGGGGCCGCCGTCGAGAAGGGGGCCGCAGCAGGCTTCCAGGGCCTTGCCGCTACCGCATGGGCATTCAGACATTATCGCTCCTCGGGTGGAGGTGGAAAGGCAAGGCCGCTTGTTACCCCAAACGCGGCTCGCGGTCCACAACCACCGAGTCGATCCGGCGGTCATGCGGCGTATTCGATGGCAGCATTGCAAATCAACGACTAGGTTTGCCCTCGCAGCGGCCTAAAATAGGACCGTTCGCCCGAAGGGATATCGTCCCGTTCGGGGATATTGGAGCGTGATCGATGGCCAAGAAGAAGTCTCCCGTCAGCGAAGGGAAGGCCGGTTTGCTGCGGGCTCTGGCCTTCCAGGTGCATCGCAAGCGTGCCCTGAACGAGGTGTTGGCGGAACATATCGAGCAACAACTGCAACTGGGGCGGCACCGCGAATTCCGCGCCATCAACGACGCTTTGGCCGAGGACGGCGTGATTGCCGCGCTGAAAGCCCTCGATTTGCTCGGCGCCGAGGCGGCGGTGGTGTTGGCTGTGGTGGTCGAGGCCAAGGACCATCGCCTGCTGTCGAACGCTTTGAGCGGGCTGGCCGAGTTTTGGGACGCCAATCCCGAAGATTAGGCGGGCTTTCTCCCGGTCGTGGGAAAAAGCCCGCCGGGCTTCGCTTAGCGCAGACCCAGCACGTTCAGCACCACGTACAGGCCAGCGGCGAACAGGCTGGCGCCCAGGAACACGCAGACCGGCAGGGTCAGAACCCAGGCCAGCAACACGTTGCGCAGCGTGTCCATTTGCAGGCCGGAATGGTTGGCCGCCATGGTGCCGGCAACGCCGGAGGACAGCACATGGGTGGTGCTGACCGGCAGGCCGAAGGCGTCGGCGGCGGCGATGGTGGTCATCGCCACCAACTCGGCCGAAGCGCCTTGGGCGTAGGTCAGGTGCGCCTTGCCGATCTTCTCGCCGACCGTCACCACGATGCGCTTCCAGCCGATCATGGTGCCCAGGCCCAGCGCGATGGCGACCGCCGCCTTGACCCAGACCGGGATGAAGGTGGTGATCGACTTCACTTTATCCTTCAGCTCGGTCAGCACCGGTTTGTCGGCATCGGCAATGGCGCCGGCCTTGCCCAGCTTGGCCACCGATTCCGATACCAGATAGAGATCGCTACGCAGGCTGCGGCGGTCGTCCGGCTTGATGTCGTGGATGCTGGCGACGCCGGTAAGGCGCTGCGACACGGCAGCGCTCTTGATGGCCAGGGCGGCGAAGGTGGCCGGCTCGGCCTTGCCGGTGCGCAGATATTGCGACAGCGTCACTTGAGCGTCGTCGGTGCTGCCCAGCGGATCGCCGGCGGCCATGCGCTGGAAAACTCCGCTGGCCAGCTTGGCGTCGGTGGCGATGGTTTGCAGCGTGCCCTGCTGGGTCGACAGATCAAGGGCGTAGGTGGCGGGGACGATGCCGATGAGGATCAGCATGATCAGCCCCATGCCCTTTTGGCCGTCATTCGAGCCATGGGCGAACGACACGCCGGTGCAGGTCAGCACCAGCAGCGCGCGGATCCACAGCGGCGGCGCTTCGCCTTCCGCCGGGGCGGTATAGAGTTCAGGCTTCTTGATCAGGGCCTTGGCCAGCAGCAATAGCAGCCCGGCGCAGATGAAACCGACCAGCGGCGACAGCAGCAGCGCCATGGCGGTGTCTTGCACCTTGCCCCAGTTGACGCCTTCGCCAAAGGCGCGGTCGGCGGACATATAGGAATTCATCAGCCCGACGCCCAGGATCGAACCGATCAAGGTGTGCGAGCTGGAGGCCGGCAGGCCCAGATACCAAGTGCCCAGGTTCCACACGATGGCCGAGACCAACAGCGCAAATACCATGGCGAAGCCGGCCGCCGAGCCGACATTGACGATCAGCTCGACCGGCAGCAGCGCCAGGATG
>DATGZW010000049.1:0-14421 GCA_035297005.1 Patescibacteria group bacterium | reverse complement strand
GCTGGGCATCGCCCTGGGCGTGGCCACGCTGATCATCGTCATGTCGGTGATGAATGGCTTCCGCGCCGAACTGATGGGGCGCATCCTGGGGCTCAACGGTCATATCGGGGTTTACGCCGCGACTGACGGCATGGATAATTTCGACGGCGTCGCCAACAAGATCCGCGCCATCCCCGGCGTCAGCTTCGTCAGCCCGATCATCGAGGGCCAGGTCATGGTCACCTCGGCTGCGGGCGGAGCCTCGGGGGCGATGGTGCGCGGCGTGCGACCGACTGATTTGGTAGCAGAACGTCACCCGGACTCGGCGAAAGCCCCACCGCCGCCCGAATCGGCGGTGCTGAACGGCATTCTGACCGGCGATCCGAAGAATTTCCAAGGTGCGGACAGCGTAATCATCGGCAATCGTCTGGCGGAGAAGCTGGGCGTGGTGGTCGGCGACAACGTCACTATCATCTCGCCCAAGGGCAACGTCACCGCCTTCGGCACGGTGCCGCGCATGCGCGCCTATAAGGTGGTCGCCACCTTCAATGTCGGCATGTACGAATATGACAGCAGCTTCGTCTTCATGCCGCTCGACGCGGCGCAGGTGTATTTCTCGCTGCCTAACCGTGTGACCGATCTTCAGGTGATGGTGGCCGATCCCGACAAGGCCACCTATATCGCCGACATCATCAACTACACCACCAACGGCACCTTGCGGACGCATGACTGGCAGCAGGCCAATGCCAGCTTCTTCAACGCCATCCAGGTGGAACGCAATGTGATGTTCCTGATTTTGACGCTGATCATCCTGGTGGCGGCGTTCAATATCATCTCCAGCCTGATCATGCTGGTGAAGGACAAAAGCCGCGACATCGCCATTCTGCGCACCATGGGGGCGACGCGTGGCATGATTATGCGCATTTTCTTTCTGTCGGGGGCCAGTGTCGGCGTCATCGGCACGGCGGGCGGCGTGGCGTTGGGGCTGGCGTTCTCGATGAACATCGAGACCATCCGCCAGGGTGTTCAAGCCTTGGTTGGCCGCGATTTGTTCGCCGCCGAGATCTATTTTCTCAGCAAGCTGCCGGCCAAGGTCGAAAGCGGCGAGGTGCTGACCGTGGTTGCGATGTCGCTGGTGCTGTCCTTCGCCGCCACCATCTATCCCAGCTGGCGGGCCGCGCGCCTCGATCCGGTGGAGGCGTTGCGCTATGAGTGACGACATCGCCCTGGCCCTTGACGGGGTGCGCCGCACCTTCAAGCAGGGCCGCGACGAATTACATGTGCTCAACGGCGCCAATTTGTCGGTCCGCCGTGGCGAGATCGTCGCCTTGGTCGGCCCCTCGGGCGCTGGCAAATCGACACTGCTGCAAATCGCCGGCCTGTTGGAAAGGCCCGATGGTGGTGACGTGCTGATTTGCGGCGAACAGGCCGGCAAGCTGTCCGACGATCGCCGCACCGCCATCCGCCGCAAGGAACTGGGCTTCGTCTACCAGTACCATCACCTGCTGCCGGAGTTTTCCGCCCTGGAAAACATCGTGCTGCCGCAGATGATCGCCGGAGTGGCCCGCAAGGCCGCCGAAGTGCGCGGACGCGATCTGCTTGGCCGCATGGGACTGGCTCCGCGCGCCGATCACCGGCCCGGCCAGTTGTCGGGCGGCGAACAGCAGCGTGTCGCCATCGCCCGCGCTTTGGCCAACAAGCCCAGCCTGCTGCTGGCTGACGAGCCCACCGGCAATCTCGACCCGCATACCTCGGAAGGGGTGTTCGACGAATTGCTGCGGTTGGTGCGCGACGAGAACCTGGCCGCCTTGATCGCCACCCACAATCCCGAACTGGCCAAGCGCATGGACCGCGTGGTCACCATGCGCGAAGGGCAACTGATCGATTTGTGAGGGAATCGCGAGTGACGGCGAGGGGCAGGGTAGGCTAGACTATCCGCCCCATGCCCCATGCCGATTTCGTTCATCTGCGCGTTCACACGGCGTATTCGCTGTCGGAAGGCGCCATCAAGATCAAAGAGCTGGTCAAGCTCTGCGGCAAATACGCCATGCCTGCTGTGGCGATCACCGATACCGGCAATTTGTTCGGTGGGATGGAGTTCACCACCTATTGCGCCGATGCCGGCGTTCAGCCGATCATCGGCGTGCAATTGCAGGTGCGGCGCGAGGACGAGGCGGCCAAGGGCTTCGGCGCTTCCCGCGACAACGGGCGTAAGCCCGAACCCGATCAACTGGTGCTGCTGGCCCAGAACGAAGCGGGTTATCTGAACCTGCTCAAGCTGGTGTCCAAGGCGTTCCTGGAGACCGATGGCGGCGAGACTCCGCAAGTCGCCTTGGCGGAAGTCGAGGGGCGTTCGGCGGGACTGCTGGCTCTGACCGGCGGCTCCAAGGGTGCTGTCGGTCGTCTGCTGGCGGAAGGCCAAGCCGACAAGGCCGAGGCGCTGCTGTTGCGCCTGCGCGCCGCCTTTCCCGATCGTCTCTATGTCGAACTGCAACGCCACGGGCTGGAGGTCGAGGAGCGCATCGAGCCGGCGCTGATCGAATTGGCCTATCGCCATGACCTCCCGCTGATCGCCACCAACGAGCCGTTTTTCTCCGACACCAGCATGTATGAAGCGCATGATGCCTTGCTTTGCATCGCCGGGGGCACCTATGTCAGCCAGGATGACCGCCGCCGCCTGACTCCCGAACACCGTTTCAAATCCGCCGCTGAAATGCGGGCGCTGTTCGCCGATTTGCCGGAAGCCGCCGACAATACCCTGGTGGTGGCCAAGCGCTGCGCCTTCATGGTGCCCAAGCGCAAACCGCTGCTGCCGCCCTATCGCATGCCGGGCTTGACCGAGGCCGACGTGTTGCGCCAGAAAACCTTCGAAGGGCTGGAGGACCGGCTGGAGAAGCACGTCTTCACCCCGGAGATGAGCGAGCACGACCGCGAACAGGTGGCCAAGCCCTATCGCGAGCGGGCCGAATACGAGCTGGGCACCATCATCCAGATGGGGTTCCCCGGCTATTTCCTCATCGTGATGGACTTCATCCAGTGGGCCAAGACCAACGACGTGCCGGTGGGGCCGGGACGCGGTTCGGGTGCCGGTTCAGTGGTCGCCTGGGCGCTGACCATCACCGATCTGGATCCCTTGCGCTGGGGGCTGCTGTTCGAGCGCTTCCTCAACCCTGAACGCGTCTCGATGCCCGATTTCGACATCGACTTCTGCCAGGATAAGCGCGAGCGCGTGATCCATTACGTGCAGCAGAAATACGGCTTCGATCAGGTCGCGCAGATCATCACCTTCGGTAAGCTGCAAGCTCGCGCCGTGCTGCGCGATGTGGGCCGCGTGTTGCAGATGCCCTATGGGCAAGTGGACCGGCTGTGCAAGCTGGTGCCCAACAACCCCGCCGATCCCTGCACCCTGAAAGAGGCGCTGGAGAAAGAGCCGCTGCTGAAGGAGATGCAGCAGACCGACGAGCATGTGGCGCATCTGCTCGATATGGGCATGAAGCTGGAAGGGTTGTACCGCCACGCCTCGACCCACGCCGCCGGCGTGGTCATCGGCGACCGCCGCCTGGACGAGTTGGTGCCGCTCTACCGCGATCCGCGTTCGGACATGCCGGTCACTCAGTTCAACATGAAATGGGTGGAATCGACCGGGCTGATCAAGTTCGACTTCCTCGGCCTGAAGACCCTGACGGTGATCTATCGCGCGGTGGACAACATCCGCCGCACCACCAAGCGGGTGATCGATCTGGCGGCCATTCCGCTCGACGACAAGCTCAGTTACGAGATGCTGGCGCGCGGCGAGACGGTTGGCGTGTTCCAGTTGGAAAGCTCGGGCATGCGCGACGTGCTGCGCAAGATGCGTGCCGACTGCTTCGAAGATATCATCGCCGTGGTGGCGCTGTACCGCCCCGGTCCGATGGACAACATCCCGCATTACATCAGCGTCAAGCACGGCAACGAGCCGGCGGACTACATGCATCCGCGCCTTGAGAAGATTCTCAAGGAAACCAACGGCATCATGATCTACCAAGAACAGGTCATGCAGATTGCCCAGGAGTTGTCCGGCTATACGCTGGGCGGCGCCGATCTTCTCCGCCGTGCCATGGGCAAGAAGATCAAGGAGGAGATGGACGCTCAGCGCAAACTATTCGTCGATGGCGCGGTGGCGCGCGGCGTGGCCGAGACCAACGCCTCGGAAATCTTCGATCAGGTCAACAAGTTCGCCGGCTACGGTTTCAACAAGTCGCATGCGGCGGCCTATGCGCTGGTCGCCTATCATACCGCCTGGCTGAAGGCCAATTACCCGGTCGAGTTCATCGCCGCATCGATGACCTACGACATGCATAACACCGACAAGCTGAACGTCTTCCGCCAGGAACTCGACCGCTTGAAAATCAAGCTGCTGCCGCCCGACGTCAACAAATCGGGGCCGGATTTCTGGGTCGAGACCCTGCCCGACGGCACGCCGGCGATCCGCTACGCCTTAGCCGCGCTGAAGAATGTCGGCGCCGCCGCCATGGAGGCGTTGATCGTCGAGCGCAAGGCCAAGGGACCGTTCAAGGATCTGGCCGACTTCTCCAAGCGCATGGACGCCAAGGCCATCAACAAGCGCCAGATGGAGAATCTGGTCAAGGCGGGCGCGTTCGAATCGCTCAACCGCAACCGCGCCCAGGTGTTCGATGGGATTGAGATGATCCTGCGCGAGGCCCAAGCGGCGGCAGTGGATCGCGATTCGGGACAGATCGGCCTGTTCGGCGGGCCAGCGACCGGGCCGAGCAAGCTGGCTTTGACCGCTCGCCCCGATTGGCCGCCGGCCGAAAAGCTGCAAAACGAATTCGACGCCATCGGTTTTTATCTGTCGGCGCATCCGATGGACGCCTATTCAAAGAGCCTGCAACGACTCGGCGTGCTGAAATGCAGCGAGGTGCCGCGCCATCTGGCGGCGGGTGGCAAAAGCCGGGTCAAGCTGGCGGGAACGCTGAACGCCAAGCAGGAACGCATCTCCAGTCGAGGCAGCCGCTACGCCTTCCTGACGGTCTCGGACGCTTCCGGCCTGTTCGAGGTGATGGTCTTCGCCGAAATTCTGGCCCAGACGCGCGAATTGTTGGAACCCAACACGCCGCTGCTGGTCACCGTCGAGGCCAAGGTCGAGGACGACGTGCTGAAACTGACCTGTCAGGCCATCGAAAGTCTGGATCAAGCGGCGGCCAAGGCCTCGGCGGGGCTGAAGATCTTCATCCGCGACGAGACTCCGCTCAAGGCACTGGCCGTTTTGATCGGTAAGGAGCCGCGCGGCAAGGGCAAGATCCATCTGGTGGTGCAGACCGAAACCCGCGAGGTCGAGGCTTGGCTAAATGCCGGCTTCGCACTGACCCCGGCGATGATCGGCGCGGTGAAAACCATTCCTGGCGTCGCCGACGTGCAGGAAATCTAGCGGTAGAGGTTACACCCTCCGCCGGCGATGGCGATGATAGTCCTTGCCAAAGCGGCGGGCAGGGGATATGTACCGGCCCACAAATCCGCACGCGGGAACGCGGGTGGCGTAAGCCATTCGCTCCGGTCCAAGGGTCTCCTTGGTACATTCCCGCGGAGGTTTAACCGGAAAAGCAAAGGAATTTACCATGGCTCTGCCATCATTCACGATGCGTCAGCTCATCGAAGCCGGCGTTCACTTCGGTCACAACACCCGCCGCTGGAACCCGAAGATGGCTCCGTTCCTCTTCGGCGTCCGCAATGGCATTCACATCATCGACTTGCAGCAGAGCGTGCCCCTGCTGCACCGCGGCATGCAGGCCGTGCGTGACGTCGTCGCCGGTGGCGGTCGTGTGCTGTTCGTCGGCACCAAGCGCGCCGCCGCCGACATCGTGGCCGATTCGGCCAAGCGTTGCGGCCAGTATTATGTGAACCATCGCTGGCTCGGCGGCATGCTGACCAACTGGAAGACCATCTCGTTCTCGATCAAGCGCCTGCGCGAGATCGAGGAGCAGATCGCCTCGGGCAATCTGCAGGGTCTGACCAAGAAAGAGCAGCTGAACCTGAATCGCGAGCGCGAGAAGCTTGACCGCGCTTTGGGCGGCATCAAGGAGATGGGCGGCCTGCCGGACATCCTGGTCATCATCGACACCAACAAGGAGTCGCTGGCGGTTCAGGAAGCCAACAAGCTGGGCATCCCCGTCGTCGCCATCCTCGACAGCAACTCGGACCCGCATGGCGTCACCTACCCGATTCCGGGCAATGACGACGCGCTGCGCGCCATCCACACCTATTGCGAGCTGTTCTCGGGTTCGGTGCTGGACGGCATCCAGGCCGAGATGACCCGTTCGGGCGTGGATATCGGCGAGGCCGCTGAGGCTCCCGTCGAGCAGATCGAAGAGCCGGCCCTGGAAGCCGCCGCCGACGCCGTCGTCGAAGCGGCTCCGACCGAGGAGCAGCCCGGCGCCTGATTGCGTCGCGCATCCTGCTAATGTCATCGAATGGCGGCGGCAACAGCCGCCGCCATTTGTTTAATATCCGTGCTTGAACCGCATTAATCGAAGAGGGATACCCATGGCCGAGATTTCTGCCTCGCTCGTCAAGGAACTGCGCGAGAAGACTGGTGCCGGCATGATGGACTGCAAGAAGGCGCTGAACGAGACCGCCGGTGACATCGAAGCCGCGGTCGATTGGCTGCGTACCAAAGGGCTGGCTGCCGCCGCCAAGAAGTCCGGCCGTTTGGCCGCCGAAGGTCTGGTTGGCGTCGCCGCCGCCGGGACCAAGGGTGCCGTGGTCGAAGTGAACGCCGAGACCGATTTCATCGCCCGCAACGACCAGTTCCAGGGCTTCGTCAAGAACGTCGCCGAACTGGCCCTGAGCCTGGGCGACGACGTCGAAGTCCTCAAGGCCGCCAAGGTCGCCAGCGGCAAGACCGCTACCGAGGAATTGACCGCCCTGATCGCCACCATCGGCGAGAACATGGCCATCCGCCGCGCCGCTCAGTTGTCGGTGTCGGAAGGCGTGGTCGCCAGCTATGTGCACAGCGCCGCCGTTCCCGGCCAGTTGGGCAAGATCGGCGTGTTGGTCGCGCTGGAATCGGCCGGTGACGCCGCCAAGCTGAACGAAGTTGGCCGTCAGATCGCCATGCACATCGCCGCCGCCAACCCGCTGTTCCTGGCCATCGACGCCGTGGACGGCGCCGCCCTGGAGCGCGAGCGCGCGGTGCTGACCGAGCAGGCCAGCGCTTCGGGTAAGCCCCCCGCCGTCATCGAAAAGATGGTCGAAGGCCGTATCCGCAAGTACTACGAAGAAGTGGTTCTGCTGGAGCAGCTTTATGTCATCGACGGCGAGAGCAAGATCAAGACGGTTGTCGAGAACTGCGCCAAGGCTCTTGGGGTTCCGGTCAAGTTGACCGGCTTCGCTCGTTTTGCCCTGGGCGAGGGCATCGAGAAGGAAGAGAAAGACTTCGCCGCCGAAGTGGCCGCCACTCTGGGTCACTGATTATCCTTTCGGACCGCGCGGAGGTCTTCCGCGCGGTCCAGAAAGGACAAGACAGCGTCGGCGAATGGTGTATCATCCCTGCCGGCTGAAGACCCGCGCGCCCACGTCCGGCGTGTGTCGGTTGCCGATCACCACGGTTTCCATATAGAGGCAGTGCTATGCCCGTTGCGCCGCTCAAGTACCGCCGCGTGCTGATCAAGCTTTCGGGCGAAGGCCTGATGGGCCAGCGCGAATACGGCCTCGATCCCACGACTCTGACTCGCATCGCCGAAGAAATCGGCACCGTGGTCGCCCAGGGTGTCCAGGTGTGTCTGGTCATCGGCGGCGGCAACATCTTCCGCGGCCTGTCGGGCGCATCGAAGGGGATGGAGCGCACCAGCGCCGACTACATGGGCATGCTGGCCACCGTCATCAACGCCCTGGCCATGCAGAACGCCCTGGAGCGCATCGGACTGTCGACCCGTGTGCAATCCGCCATTCCCATGGCCATGGTCTGCGAGCCGTATATCCGCCGCCGCGCCATCCGCCATATGGAAAAAGGCCGCATCGTCATTTTCGGTGCTGGCACCGGCAATCCGTTCTTCACCACCGACACCGCCGCCGCCTTGCGCGCGGTCGAGATGAATTGCGACGTGGTGGTCAAGGCTACCCAGGTGGACGGCGTCTATAGCGCTGACCCCAAAAAGGTGCCCGACGCCAAGCGTTACGACCGCTTGACGTTCATGGACGTGCTGTCCAACGATCTTCAGGTCATGGACGCCACGGCCATCGCGTTGTGCAGGGAAAATAATTTGCCCATCCTCGTGTTCAATCTGCACGAGGAGGGCTCTTTCGCCAAAGTGGTGGCCGGCGAAGGCCTGTTCACCATCATTGAAGAAGGGGACTGATCGTGGCGGCGAACAATTATGCCGATCTGAAAAAGGACGTCAAACGGCGCATGGATAGCGCTGTCGAGGTTCTGAAAAAGGAATTTGGCGGCCTGCGTACCGGGCGCGCCTCTTCCAGCTTGCTGGAGCCGGTGATGGTGGAAGCCTATGGCAACGCCGTTCCGCTGAACCAGGTGGGCAATGTCAGCGTTCCCGAACCCCGCATGATCGTCGTGTCGGTGTGGGACAAGACGATGGTCAAGTCGGTCGAAAAGGCCATCCGCGATGCCGGCTTGGGGCTGAACCCCTCGGCTGACGGCATGACCGTGCGGGTGCCGATTCCGGCGCTGAACGAAGAGCGCCGCCACGAGTTGCAAAAGATTGCCGGTAAATATACCGAGCAGGCTCGCGTTTCGGTACGCAACGTGCGCCGCGACGGCATGGACGCCTTGAAGAAGCTGGAAAAAGACGGGCACATTTCGCAAGATGAGCAGCGTCAGCACGAAAAAGAACTCCAAGGCATCACCGACGAGACGATCAAACGGATCGACGAGTCGCTGATGATCAAGGAAAAAGAGATCATGACGGTCTGATCGATGGAAGCGCTGCAGTCTCAATCAGGGGTACCGGCGGGCGTTCCCGTGCATGTCGCCATCATCATGGATGGCAACGGGCGCTGGGCAAAATCGCGTGGCCTGCCGCGAACGGCAGGCCATAAGCGCGGGGCCGAATCGGTGCGCGCGGCGGTCAATGCCGCTGCCGAGCTGGGCATTTCCTATTTGACGCTGTTCGGTTTCTCGTCCGAGAACTGGAAGCGTCCGCTGGGTGAAGTCCGCGATTTGATGGGGCTGCTGCGTCTCTATCTGCGGTCCGAGGTCAAGGATCTGCACAAAAACGGCGTGCGCCTGCGCGTCGTCGGCGACCGTGCCCGCCTTGACCCCGACATCGTTAAGCTGATCGTCGATTCCGAGGCCAAGACCGCTGGCAACACCAAGCTGACCCTGGTTCTGGCGCTCAGCTATGGCGGCCGTCAGGAAATCGTCGAGGCTGCCCGTAAGCTGGCCGAAGACGCCGTCGCCGGCCGCATCAACCCTGCCGATATTGACGAGACGGCGTTCTCGCAGCGCCTGTTCACCGCCGACATTCCCGATCCCGATCTTTTGATTCGCACCAGCGGCGAAAAGCGCATCAGCAATTTCCTGCTGTGGCAATGTGCCTATGCCGAAATGGTGTTCCTCGACGTACTCTGGCCAGACTTCTCGAAACTGGACCTGGAGCATGCCATTCGCGACTATCATGGTCGAGATCGCCGCTACGGCGCCATTGGCTGAAAGCAGAGAACCCGGCGTGTTGCGCCAGCGCATTCTGTCCGCCCTGATTCTCGCCCCCCCCGCTTTGGCGGCGGCGTGGTTCGGATCATGGGCCTTCGTGGCGCTGGCGGCGCTTGCTGCGGCATTGCTGGGCTGGGAATGGAACCGCATGTGCCTGGGCCGCTTTGGTCCCGCCGGCATCGTGTTGGGCGGCATGGGCGTCATCGTCGCCGTGCTGGGCAAGGACCATCCGCTTGCCGCCTCGGCGGTCATCCTGCTGGGCGCGGTGATCGCGCCCGTGGTGCAACGCAGTCCCGGACGCTCGCCGCTATGGATGATCGTCGGCGCCTTTTATATCGGCCTGCCGACGTTGACCCTGGTGTGGCTGCGCGAATTGGGCTGGGAAGCCCTGCTGTGGCTGATCCTGCTGGTCTGGGCCACCGACATCGGCGCCTACGCCGCCGGCCGCTCCATCGGCGGCCCCAAGCTGTTGCCGCGCGTCAGCCCCAAAAAAACTTGGGCCGGATTGATCGGCGGCGTCGCCTCGGCGGCGCTGGTCGGCGTCGCAGCGGCGCTGGTGATCGGCGACGGCGGCATCGGTCCGGTTCTTCTGGCCATCCTCAGCGGCGCTTTGGCGGTGGTGGCGCAAGCGGGTGATCTTGTGGAATCATGGGTGAAGCGGCATTTCGGTATTAAGGACTCCAGCAACATCATTCCTGGGCATGGCGGGGTGTTCGATCGGCTCGACGGCCTGTTGGCAACCGCTCCAGTAGTGGCTCTGCTGTGCCTGATCTTCGGCGGAGGACTGCCCCTGTGGCGATGAAGGACGGCGCGCGACGCTCGGTCACCATTCTCGGATCCACCGGGTCGGTCGGCTGCAACACCATCGATCTGGTCGAACGCGAGCCCGAGCGGTTCGTTGTCGAGGCTCTGGTCGCCAACAACAATATTGCCAAACTGGCCGAGCAAGCCCGCCGCTTGCGGCCGCGCTTCGTCGCGGTGGCCGACGAAAAGGCCTATCTGCCGCTGAAAGACGCGCTGTCGGGCAGCAATATCGAAATCGCCGCCGGTGCCGCCGCCGTGATCGAAGCCGCGGCGCGGCCGTCGGATTGGGTGATGGCCGCCATCGTCGGTGCCGCCGGGTTGCAGCCGACCTTGGCCGCTATCCGCCGGGGCGCCACCATCGGTCTGGCCAACAAGGAAACGCTGGTCTGCGCCGGTTCCATCGTGATGGCCGAAGTCGCGCGCGCTGGGGCGACGCTGGTTCCTGTCGATTCCGAACATTCGGCGATCTTCCAGGTGTTCGACTTCGAGCGGCGCGAGGCCATCGACAAGATCATCCTGACCGCGTCGGGGGGGCCGTTCCGCACCCTGAGCCGCGAGGCGATGGCGGCGATGACGCCCGAACAAGCGGTCGCCCATCCCAATTGGGACATGGGGGCGAAGATTTCGGTCGATTCGGCGACCATGATGAACAAGGGGCTCGAACTGATCGAGGCCTATCACCTGTTCGGCCTGCCTGAGGATCGCATCGACATCCTGGTGCATCCGCAATCGGTGGTGCACAGCCTGGTCGCCTATGTGGACGGCTCGGTGCTGGCGCAGTTGGGCACGCCCGACATGCGCACGCCGATCGCCTATGCCCTGGGCTGGCCGCGCCGCATGGCCACGCCCGGTAAGCGGCTGGATCTGGCGGCCATCGGCAATCTGACCTTCGAGGCGCCCGATCCCGTGCGTTTCCCTGCCTTGCGTCTGGCCCGCGCCGCCTTGCGCGCCGGCGGCGCTACCCCCACCATCTTCAACGCTGCGAATGAAGTGGCGGTGCAGGCCTTCCTTGGCCGCGTCATCGGCTTCCTCGACATCGCACGGGTGGTGGAGGACGCTATGGACGCCATGCCCGGCATCGCCCTGGGTGATCTTGACGACGTCCTGGCGGTGGACGCGCAAGCCCGCCGGGTTGCCCGCGATCTTGTCGCCCGCTTAGCGGATTAGGCTTATCAGATGCTGCATTATCTTGTCGCCTTCTGGGATTACGTCGTCGTCTTCCTGATCATCTTGACCGTCGTGGTGTTCGTTCACGAATTCGGGCACTTCCTGGTGGCTCGACTGTGCGGCGTGCGGGTGGATGTGTTTTCCCTCGGTTTCGGCCCTGAACTCTTCGGCTACACCGCCAAATCGGGCACGCGCTGGAAAGTCAGCCTGCTGCCCTTGGGCGGTTACGTCAAAATGTTCGGCGATGCGGACGCCGCCAGCACGCCCGACGCTGCCGCCGAGCAATTCACCGAAGAGGAACGCAAGGTCGCGTTTCCCTTCAAGACGGTGTACCAGCGCGCCGCCATTGTGGTGGCTGGGCCGCTGTCGAATTTCATCTTCGGCGTCGTCGTTTTAGCCGGCATGTTCATGACGCTGGGCGAAAACCGTCTGGCTCCGGTGGTCGGCGAGGTCACGCCCGGCAGTGCGGCGGCGGAAGCCAGTTTGCAGGCTGGCGACCGCGTTGTCGAGGCCAATGGCGAAGCGGTCGATCGCTTTCTCGACCTGCAGCGCATCGTGGCGTTGACGGTGGGCGAGCCGGTGCGGCTGGTGGTCAAGCGCGACGGCCAGGAACTGCGTCTGGTCGCGCATCCGCGCGTGACCGAAGTCACTGACCCGATGGGGAATTCGCACAAACGTCCTCTTTTGGGCATCCGGTCGGATCCGTCGGCAACCGAGGTGGTTCATCATGGACCGGTGTCGGCCTTGGTGCAAAGCCTGCGCGAAACCCGCGAAATGGTTTCCACGACGCTGACCGCCATGGGCCAGATGATCGGCGGCACCCGCGACACCGATGAATTGGGCGGACCGCTGCGCATCGCCAAGGGAGCCGGGCAGGCGGCGCAATTGGGGGTTGGCAGCGTGGTCTTCTACACGATCTTGTTGTCGATCAATCTTGGCCTGATTAATTTATTCCCCGTACCTCTGCTCGACGGCGGTCATCTCTTGTTCTATGGTGTGGAGGCTTTGCGTGGCCGACCGCTCGGACCGCGCGCGCAAGAATATGGTTTTCGCATCGGCTTGTTTCTGGTATTCGCCTTAATGCTGCTCGCCACCCGCAACGACTTGGTCGATTTGAAGGTGTGGGAGTTCGTCAAGGGCTTGGTATCCTGACTGCCGCTGGTCTTTTAGGGGGAATCTTGGTCCGTTCGTTTCGCTCTGCGTTCTTCGGTGCGGTCGCGGCATTCCTGCTCGCCATTATCCCCGTTCTGGGCCATGCCCAGGACGGCGGGGTGATTCATGAAATCCAGGTCCAAGGCAATCAGCGTATCGAACCGGAAACGGTTCGGTCCTACATGTCGATCGCCGAAGGCGACGTCTATGATGAGGTTAAGGTCGACAAATCTCTCAAAGGCTTGTTCGCCACTGGCTTGTTCGCCGATGTGACGATTCGCCGTGAGGGCGATTCGCTGCTGGTGAAGGTGGTTGAAAACCCCATCATCAACCGCATCGCCTTCGAGGGAAACCGCAAGGTCAAGACAGAACAGTTGACCACAGAAGTGCAGCTGCGGCCGCGCACGGTGTATACCCGCACCAAGGTGCAGAACGACGTCAAACGCATTCTCGACATCTATCGCCGCTCCGGGCGCTTCGCCGCGACCGTCGAGCCGAAGATCATCGAGCTGGAACAGAACCGCGTCGATCTGGTCTTTGAAATCAACGAAGGTCCGGGCACCTATGTGACCCGCATCAACTTCGTCGGCAACAAGCAGTACAGCGATTCCAGCCTGCGCGAGACCTTGCAGACCAAGGAGGAGCGCTGGTATCGTTTCCTCACCCAGGATGATACCTACGATCCCGACCGCATCACCTATGACCGTGAATTGCTGCGCAAACATTACATGAAGGGCGGCTACGCCGACTTCCGCGTGGTCTCGACGATCGCCGAATTGACTCCTGATCGTGAGAGCTTCTTCCTGACCTTCACGTTGGAGGAAGGGGATCGCTATCACGTCGGCAAGGTTTTGGTGAAGAGCGCGCTGCCCGATCTCAAGGTCGAGGATTTGGAGCCGCTGGTGGGCTTCAAGGAAGCCGATTGGTATGACGCCGACAAGGTGGAAAACACCGTCCAGGCTTTGACCGACGCGGTCGGCAACAAGGGCTATGCCTTCATTGACGTCAAGCCGCAGTTGAACCGTAACCGCGACACCCACACCATCGATATCACCTTTGATATCCAGGAGGGACCGCGCGTGTATGTCGAGCGGATCGATATTCAGGGCAATACCCGTACCTTGGACAAGGTCATCCGCCGCGAATTCCGTCTGGTCGAGGGCGATGCCTTCAATACCGCCAAGCTGCGCCGCTCGCGTGAGCGCATCAAGGATTTGGGCTTCTTCGAGAAGGTCGAGGTCAACAACGTTCCGTCGGAAACGGCGCCTGACCGCACCGTCATCAAGGTCGATGTCGAAGAGAAATCGACCGGCGAATTGTCGTTCGGCGTGGGTTGGTCCAGTTCGGTCGGCGCCATGATCGAAGTCGGCGCGCGGGAACGCAATCTGCTGGGCCGTGGTCAGGATCTGCATATTACCGGGACGCTGGCGCAGAAGCGCTCGTCGGTCGACATGGGCTTCACCGAACCTTATTTCCTCGATCGCCGTCTGGCGGCCGGTTTCGACCTGTTCGCTACCAGCACAGACTTGCAGACCCAAAGTTCTTACGATGCCACCACCAAGGGCGGTGATCTTCGTATGGGCTACGCCTACAACGAATACCTGCGGCATGACTGGCGCTACACTCTGAGCCAGACCACCGTGGACAATATTGCT
>DATGZW010000048.1:0-3040 GCA_035297005.1 Patescibacteria group bacterium | reverse complement strand
CGGATCGGTCATGGCTTGGGCCAGAACCTCCCCATTGGCGATGTGCACGGCATCGGCACGCGCGCCGCCGGTCCAGGCGATGAAGGTATCCAGCGCCCGCGCGGCAAAGCCGAGGAAATGTCGATAGCTTTCGCGCAGGCGCACCGGACGGTTCAAAGCACGGCTGAGAAAGGTCTGCGAGGCACGACGCTGCTGGCGGCCAAAGGCGAAGAAATAGAAAACGATCGGCGCCATAAACACCAGACAGCCGCGCCGCCCCAACAGCCGATACGCCCCGGCGCAGAAGCGCAAACCCCAATAGGCGCCCCGCTCGCCCAGCGCCGACCAATGGCTGGCCACCTGCGGCGAACGCTTGCACCATTGGCGGCACAGCATGGACAGCACCAGACGGGTATGCATCCACGAAATGCGGACATTGTCGCGCAGCATGTCGAAGTTCGAGGTGTTGGCGGGCGGGTAGACGACCCGCACCGGCACCATGCGCACCGGAGTACCGCGCCAGAACAGCCGCACCATGATGTCGGTGTCGAAATCCATGCGGCGGCCAACGCTTTCCTCGGCCAGCAGCGCCAGCACCGCCGCCAGCGGATAGACGCGGAAGCCGCACATGCTGTCGGTGATGCGCAACGACAGGGTTTCGATCCACACCCAGATATGCGTGATCCAGCGGCCGATCTTGCGCCCCAGCGGCATCGAGGCATCATAGACCGGCTCGCCGCTGACCAGCGCGTCGGGGCTCTCCTCGGCTGCCGCCAGCAAGGCCGGCAGGGCGTCCAAATCGTGCTGACCGTCGGCATCGACCTGCACCGCATGGGTGAAGCCGGCGGCGGCGGCAAGGCGGAAGCCATCGACCACCGCCGCGCCCTTGCCCTGATTGTCCTCGAAGCGGCGCAAGGTCACGCCGTCGCCAGCCAAAGCGGCGATGGCCGAACGGGCCGGTTCGGAACTGCCGTCGTCGATGACGAACACCGGCAGCCCCAGCGCGCGCAGGCGAGCGACCACGGATGCGATCACCGTGTGATGGTTATGGCTGGGAACGATGGCGCATAGGTTCACGACGGCACCTCCAGCCTGACCCGGCCCGACGAGGCAACCTCGTCGCCGATACGATATTCAAAGGCCAAGGCCTGTTTGACCCGATCATGCCGCAGGGTCAACGCCAAGCGAACCCCCGGCTGAATGATCCGGCGAAATTTTACCTGGAAATCCCGCGCCACCGGATCGGCAATCCCCAGATGGCCGACGGCCAGCCGCATCGCCCAATCGATTTGCACGACGCCCGGCAGAATGGGATTGCCGGGAAAGTGACCGTCGAACACCGCCAGAGTCTGCGGCACCGCCAAGGTCAGCACCGCCTGATCGCCGGTCGTCTGGATGTCGAGGATATCGGGCAGCAGGCTCATGCGCCGCCTCCGAACAAGGCCAACAGATCGGCATCGCGGAGTTTGCCCATGGCGCGCAGCGGTAGGGCATCGACGAAGCGCCAGTGGCGCGGCAAAGCGGCGGGCTCGAAGCGGTCGGCCAAAGCCCGGCGCAGCAGCCGTCCGAAGCGGAAGCCGCCCAATTCCGACAGCCGTTCGACCCCCGATGCGTTGGGCACCACCACGGCGGCGAGGCGGCTGGGCTCACCCGGCAACAACACGGCGGCGGCGGCGGCGACCCAGGGCAAGGCCGGCAAGGCCTGTTCGACCTCGGCCAGACTGACGCGCTTGCCTTCGATCTTCACCACCCGGTCGGCGCGCCCGAGGAAGCGGAACCCGTCGGCGGTCGGGGCCACCACGTCGCTGGTGTCGAACCAGTCGGGACCGACGAAGGGCGAGCACAGCGACAGCCGCCCCTCGGCGTCGGTGCGCATGGCGATTCCCGGCAGCAGGCTCCACGGCTGATCCTCGGCGGCTTGGCGGCGGGTGGCGATGGCTCCGGTTTCGGTACTGCCGAAAATCTCGGTCGGCAGGGTGCCGAAGATGGCTTCGGCCTCACGCGCGGCGGTCAGCGATAGCGGTGCTCCCGCCGAGAAGATCCGCGCCGGGCGGCGATCCACAGGCACTGCGGCCAGCCCGCTCAAGCGGCTAAGATGGGCCGGGCTGGCGACCACCACCGCGCCGCCGGGCAACGCCGCCACCAGGGTTTCCCAAATCTCGTGCATGTCGCCGGCAAAGGCGCGGCCAGCGGCCAGCGGCCATAACAGCTTGAAGGTCAGTCCGTAGATATGCTGGTGCGACACCGTCGCCAACACCGGCCCAGCGCCAAGCTCATCACCCCACAGGCCGTCCAGGGTGGCCAACTCGCAGTCGAGCATGGCCAGCGTCTTGCTGATCCGCTTGGGCGCGCCGGTCGAGCCGGAGGTGAAGAAGTGCAGTTGCGGGCGGGTGGAATCGAGCGGCGTCAAAGCAGTGGTTTCGCCCCGCCCGGCCTCGACGAAGGCGTCGTCGAGCAGGCGGTCGAAGCTGTCGCGCAACGACTCCAGCGTCGCCGGCAAGCCGTTGGCCGGAATCACCACCTCGGCCCCGGCATGCAGTGCGGCAAACAAAGCGACGGCGGCGGCATAGCTATCGCGGCAAACCACGGCGACCCGCGCGCAGCCAGCCAGCCGGGCGGCGGCACAGGCCACATCGGCGCGGAAGCGGGCGAAGTCGATAGTCTCCACGCGACGCTGCGCCACCGGATGATGATCCGGGCGGACATCGGTCAGCAGGCGAGAGAGTGTCACCAAGCTCATCGGCGCACCCGCCGCCGGATCATGAATTCCGCCGCGAACAGCGTTCCCATCGCCACATAGGACAGCAGGCCGTTCCACAGCGTCCATTGCGCCAGACTGCCCCACAGCGCCGTGGCCGTCGAGACGCCGGCATTGGCCAGCAGGAATAGCACCCAAACCAGGGTGACCTTGCGGGTATAGGCGACGCCTTGCGGCGGCAAATCCGGCTCGCTGAGACGCGCGAGGCGCTCGACGACGGTCGGCGGATAGACCAGCGACAGGCCGAACACCCCCGCCACCGCCAGACTGACCGCCACCGGATAAGCCTTCACCGCCAGCCCG
>DATGZW010000047.1:0-2114 GCA_035297005.1 Patescibacteria group bacterium | reverse complement strand
ACCATCGAGTTCAAGGGGACCATCCCGGCGGACCTGCGTCCGCTGTTTGGCAATCGCATCTATGGCTGTGACGACTGCTTGGGCACCTGCCCATGGAACAAATTCGCCCAGCCGACAAAGGAGCCCGACTATCTGCCTCGCGCCGAATTGCTGGCTCCCCGTCTGGGTGATCTGGCCGGGCTCGACGATGCCGGCTTCCGCGAGGTGTTCGCCGGCTCGCCGATCAAGCGCATCGGGCGCGACCGGCTGGTGCGCAATGTGCTGATCGCCATCGGCAATAGCGGTCGGGCGGAGCTGGCGGCGGTGGCTGTGCGCTTGCTGGACGATCCCGCCGCGCCGGTGCGGGCGATGGCAGTATGGGCTGTGCGTCGCCTGCTGCCCGCCGCCGAGGCGCAGGCGCTGGCGGCAGAGCGGCTGGCCGTCGAGGACGACGAACAGGTGCGGGCGGAGTGGCTGTCCGTCTAGCTCCGGCCCAAAGGTCGTGTTACTCTTGCGGCATGACGCACCAAGGAGAGCAGCCGCGCGGCCACCCCGCCCGGCGCAAGGAAATCGTCGAGGCGGCGCGCAGTATCGCCGCCGAATTGGGCTGGCCGTCGGTGACGGTGCGGGCCATCGCCGCGCGTATCGGATGCAGCGCGCCGGCCATTTATCAGTATTTCCGCGACAAGGACGCCGTTTTGGTGGCGCTGGCTGCCGAAGGGCAGGCGTCGCTGGCGATCTCTCTCGATGCCGCCGTGCTGCATGTGCATGGCCCCGCCAAGCGGCTGCGGGCGGCGGTGCGGGCCTTGTGGGATTTCGCCATGCAGCACCGCGAACTTTATGCAGTGATGTTCGGGCTGAACGGCATGGCGGCCTATCGGCGCGGCGGCGCTACCCCGGCGGCGGTGTTGCAGATTGCCACCGAACTGGTCAGCAAGCGGGAAACCGGCGACGACGCCGGTGATTTGGCCGATTCCGTCGCTGCCACGGCGCATGGCTTTATCGGTCTGGCTTTGGCCGGCGGCTTTCCTGGCGGTGGTGACCGGGCGCATTACCTGCTGGACGAGGTTGTTGACGATATCGTCCGGGGGCTCGGGCGCCGCTGACCGCCGCCACCGGCATGGTGGCGAGCGACGACTGGGCGCCCGAGTGTCCCTGATGCGGTGGCTCAGCGGTCCTGGCTGGCCAACGCCCGCGCCATCTGGCTCAAAGCCTCCTGATGGCGTTCATTCGAGATGGCGGAGAAGTTCCGCGCAAGTTCAAGGCACATCCGCTGGCGGGCCGTAAGGTCCGGGGCGCGCTGGCTTTCCAATCCCTCGAAGAAATAATTGACCGGAACGCCCAGAACCTGGGAGATCTCGTACAGCCGCCCAGCCGAGATGCGGTTGATGCCGCGCTCGTATTTATGGGCCTGCTGGTAGGTCACGCCAATCAGGTCGGCCATCTGCTGCTGGCTTAGACCCAGCATGATGCGACGCTCTCTGATGCGTGCTCCCACATGTCGGTCAGTATCATTCGCGCGATTGAGCGGCTTGGCCGCTTTCGGTTCGATGTTTGTGGGCATGATCCTCGGTTGGTCGCTTATGGACCCTTCGAACGGTGTTTCGTCAGAGGTGTCAGTCATGACAAGAGTGTCCCTAGCTCATTATTCGCATTTGGCACGGCAGGCAATGAAATAATGATTATGATTTGTAAGGTTTTCCCAATCTTCATGTAAGGCATTTGTAATTAGCGGCAAGTACGTCTCGATGGAGCGCTAATCCATGCGAGAGTTAAGCCATGTTCAGCGCGCAAGGTGGACGTTGTGGCCACCTTCTTTTCTTCTGTAACGAGATCGAGCCGAATTGGCGGAAATTTCGTCGCCATACATCCGTTATGGATCGATATGGGAACGCTGCCGCGAGTCTTCCACCCAATTCTTCGACCAATTGGTGGAAATTCGCCTAAACCACCAAATCGAAAATATGTCCCGAGGACAAACTGGCGGGCAGGCCGGGGACTTGTACATCGACGGTTTGTTGCTTGCCGGTCAAGTCGGTCACCGCCTGATAGGTCGCCGTTGCTTGCTGCAAGCGCGCCGGGGTGGCTGTGGTGGCGGAGGAGGCCGCGCCGGCGGATTGCTGGCCCAGCAGTTG
>DATGZW010000046.1:0-8949 GCA_035297005.1 Patescibacteria group bacterium | reverse complement strand
GACTGGCTGAAAGACCAAGCCCGCGCCGAAATCACCCGCCACGCCTTGCCGATGGCCGAGGATCTCGGCCGATCTGTGCCGCGCATCACCATCCGCGACACCCGCTCGCGCTGGGGCAGTTGCTCCAGCCGGGGAGATTTGGCGTTTTCCTGGCGGCTGGTGCTGGCCCCCGCCGAGGTGCTGCATTACGTGGTTGTCCACGAGGTTGCGCATCTGGTCGAGATGAACCACTCCCCGGCGTTCTGGCGGGTGGTCGAGACGCTGGCCCCGCAAGCCAAGCCGGCGCGCGCATGGCTTAAGCGGCACGGGGGGCAGTTGCACCGCTACGGCTGATCTGCCAAGGTCGCGGCCATCATGGCCAAACTTTCCCCCACTTCGCCGTACTTCACCCTGTTTCTCACCACTTTGGTCGCCGCCGGAGCGATGTCCACGGACATCTATCTGCCGTCGCTGCCCGATATGACCCGCGCCTTTTCGACCACGGTGTCGCGGGTGCAGCTCACGCTGTCGGTGTTCTTCGTCGGCTTCGCCGTGGCACAGTTAATTTGCGGCCCTCTGGCCGACCGCTTTGGCCGCCGCCCGGTACTGATGGCCGGCATCTCGCTTTATGTGGTGGCCAGCGGGTTGTGCCTGTTCGCCCCCAGTATCGAGTGGCTGATCGTCGGGCGCTTCCTGCAAGCCTTGGGCGCTTGTGCCGGCCCCGTGGTGGCCCGCGCCATCGTCCGCGACACCTTTCCGCCCGATCAAGCGGCGCGGGTGTTCGCCACCATGGCCTCGGTATTCGCCGTGACTCCGGCGGTGGCGCCGATGGTCGGCGGCCATCTGCACGCCGCCTTTGGCTGGCGCGCCAATTTCATCGTCATGATGCTGTTCGGAGTTCTGCAATTGTTGGGCTCGTGGCGCTTGCTTGACGAGACTTTGCGCCGCCGCGACCGCCATGCGCTGCACCCTGGGCGGATGCTGGCCAATTACCTGCGGCTGCTGCGCGACCGCATGTTCCTTGGCCATACGCTGACGCTGACGTTCTTTTTCGCCGCGATGTTTTCCTTCATCTCGGGCTCGCCGTTCGTGTTGATCGACATTCTGGGAGTGTCACCCGACCATTTCGGTTATGCCACCGCCGTGATCGTCTTCGGCTTCCTGTGCGGCAGCCTGACGGCGGCGCGGCTGACCCAACGGCTTGGCGCGTTGCGGCTGGTGCGCATCGCCCTGGCCCTCGGCGTGGCGGCGGCGGTGGTGCTGGCGGGGCTGTCCTGGGCGCATGTCGAAAGCGTGGCGGCAATCATCCTGCCGACCAGCGTCGTCTATATGAGCGCCGGCATGGGCATGCCCAACTGCACGGCGCTGGCCATCACGCCATATGCCCGCATCGCCGGCAGCGCCTCGGCCCTGCTCGGCTTCATCCAGATGGCGCTGGCCTCGGGCGTCGGCTGGATGGTGGGCCGCTTGTACAACGGCACCACCCTGCCCATGACCGGTCTGGTCCTTGCCTCGCTGGTAGCGGCGGCGCTGGCCCATCTGCTGCTGATCAGCCGCCGAGCATCTTGACCAGACCGTTCCACACGCTGTCCTGATCCTCGGCCGGATGGATCGGCGAGCGGCCACTTCCCTGATCCTGGGTCGAAACCGCCGACGGCGCCGACAAATCCGGTTCGGGGCCAAGCCCCGGCAACGGCCGTACCGGCAAGCCCTTATGCGCCGCCAGCATGATGGTGTGCCACAGTTGGGTCGGCATGCTGCCGCCGGTGATCTTGTGCATCGGCGTGCCATCGTCATTGCCGAACCAAATGCCGGCGACGTAATCGGCGGTGAAGCCGACGAACCAGGCGTCGCGGTAATCCTGGGTGGTGCCGGTCTTGCCGGCCGAGGGCCGGTCGATGCGGGCGGCCTTGCCCGATCCTTCCTCGACCACTGCCGTCAGCATGTCGTTCATGGCGCGCAAGGCAGGGCGTTCGACCACCACGCTGCTGGTGGTGCCCTGGCGTTCAAACACCACCTCGCCCTGAGGATCGGTCACCCGCGCAATGCCATAGGACCACACGCCATTGCCGTCATTGGCGAAGGTGGCATAGCCCGAAGTCATTTCCAACAGACTGACCTCGCTGGTGCCCAGCGCCAAGGAGGCGTCGGGGCGCAACGGCGAGGTAATACCCAGGCGCTTGGCCACCGCCACCACCCGCCTCGGCCCGATGGCCTCGATCAAACGGACGGCAGCGACGTTGCTCGACTTGGCCAAGGCATGGCGCAGTGTGATCGGGCCTTCGTATTTGTTGGTGTAGTTCTCCGGCTGGTACTTGCCGGTGCGGATCGCCGAATCCTCGATGGTGGAATCGGGCGACCACCCGGCCTCGATCGCCGCCAGATAGAGGAACGCCTTGAACGACGAGCCCGGCTGGCGCAGCCCCTGGGTGGCGCGGTTGAACTGGCTGGTGGCGTAATCGCGGCCGCCGGCCATGGCGCGGATGGCGCCATCGGGGCTCATCACCACCACCGCGCCCTGAGTGACGCCGGCCTTGCCGCCGGTCTTGGCCAGCATATCTTCAAGATCGGCCTCGACCTTGCGTTGCAGGCCGAGATCCAGGGTCGTCTGCACCACGATGTCGCGATCGCCGCCGGCATATTGATCGACCTGATCGTGGATGTAATCGGCGAAATAGCGCCCGATATGCGAGATCTGCTTAACCGTGCCGGGGCCGGTGCGCAACGCCTCCGTTGCCTGCTCCTGGGTGATGGTGCCGAAGGCCACCATGTTGGCCAGCACCTGCGAGGTGCGCTTATAGCTTTGCTCGCGGTCGTTCTGCGGATTGTAGCGTGACGGAGCCTTGAGCAGGCCAGCCAGCAACGCCGACTGATAGAGGTTCAGATTGCGCGCCGAGGTGTCGAAATAGCGATGTGACGCCGCATCGACGCCCCAGGTGCCCGACCCCAGATACACCCGGTTCAGATAGAGGGTGATGATCTGGTCCTTGCTGAACTTGCGCTCCAGCCACAGCGCCATCAGCAGTTCCTGCACCTTGCGCTTGAGGTTGCGCTCGGGCGTCAGGAACAGATTCTTGGCCAATTGCTGAGTGATCGTCGAGCCGCCTTGGACCACATGGCCGGCGCGCAGATTGACCAGCATGGCGCGCGCCAGACCGACCAGATCCAGACCGAAATGGGTGTAGAAATGGCGATCCTCGGTCGCCATCACCGCCTGCGGCAGGCTGGCCGGAATGTCGGCCAGGGTCAGCGGCTCGCCATAGACGTCACCATAGGCGGCGATGGTCTGGCCATCCGCCGACAGCAAGGTGACGCTGGGCCGCCGCGAGGTCGAGGTCAGGCTGTCCAGTTCCGGCAGGTCATGGGCGTAATAAGCGACCAGCACGGCCACTGCGATGACCGCCCAAATGCCCAAGGTCAGGGTCCATTCGATGATGCGGCGCAACCATATCCGCCGCCCGCCGCCCCCTCCCGATTTACGCGGCGCCTTCGGCGGTTTGGGCGGCTTCGGCGGGGCCGGAGGCTTGGCTTGACGGGGCGCGCGCGGCGGCTTGGCCGGCTTCGGCGGCGCCTTTGGTTTGGGCGCGGCCAAACGCCGGACGGGCCGCCCGCGACCCGAATAAGAGAGGTGCATCGGACGGTCCTCGGGAGCAACCCTGAGGTCCTGATCGGTGGGGCCGGTGTGCTGCGGAGACATGGAGGGGCTTATAGCATGAAGTGGGGGCTGTCTGACACCATAGCCATACCGTCTATTTGCGGCTAGAATGCGACGACCATGCCCCATGATGGGGCCGGTGAGTTTTTTCTGTTTTTCAAGGTGTGGCGGCGATGAGCGATCTGGTCCTGACCCTGACCCCGGAAGCGCAAGAGCGCCTGGACGCTTTGGCCGCTCAGTTGGGGCGTAGCGTCGATGACTGCCTGCACTTGGCCCTGACCGAGTTCATGGACAACTGGGAAGATTATCTGCGGACCTTGGCCGCCATCGACGATGGCGAGGAACGCCCGGTTCTGCGCGCCGTCAACGACTGATGGACGGCGGCTCAGCCGCCCAAGCCGCGCGGCGTCAACGGCTTGCCGGTCAGCAGAGTGACCGCATGCGCCAGCAGGCCGAACAGCACGATCACCAGCACCAGCATCACCGGAATATAGGGGAACAGGCGCGGCTTGCCGATGACGTGCGGCTGACGCTCGCGCCACAGACATAAGCCGAACAGCGCCGCGCTCCCCGCGATCGCCCAAGTTGTCTGCACCTCGTCCATCCCACCTCACCGCTTTGTCGTCCCGTGACCGTGTCGGCGGGGAACAAACCCCGCTGCCCTCTGTTGCTCCGGCAGACGCAACCGGAGAACCGTCATGAAAGTCGCCGCCGCCCTCGTTGCCGCCCTCATCTTGTGGGTTGCCGTCCCCGCCCAGGCGCAACTGTCCAACACCACCAACCCCGACTTACAGTTCGCCGCCCGCGCCGCCAGTAGCGGCCATGCCGAAATCGAGATGGGACGACTGGCGCTTTCGAAATCCAAGCGTGACGATGTCCACCACTTCGCCCAACGGATGATCGACGACCACGGCAAGGTCGATCAGCAGCTTGCCAGTTTGGCGACACACCAGCATCTGCGCCTGCCCAAGCAGCCGCTTGGCGCCGATGCCGCCGCCGTCACGCGGCTGGCCGCCCTGTCGGGGGCCGAGTTCGACCGCGCCTATGCGGCGCAGATGGTGCAGGATCATCAAAAGACCCTGCGCGATTTCGAGACCGAGGCGGCGCATGGCGGAGTGCCGCCGATCAAGACCTTGGCGACCGTCACCGCGCCGCTCTTGCTGGAACATCTGAAGATGGCCGAGGAACTGCACCGCGCCGTCGGCGAGGAAAAAGCCCAACTGCCGCAAGAGCGATCCCCCGGCAACCACTAGGCCAATCCGCCTATTCGATCGATTCGCCCTGATAGACGCCCCAGAACTCGTCGCGCTTCAGCCAGCCCTGCAAATTGTCGATCTCAACCCGGCAATAGTCTTTGGCGTGCGGGCAATTCAGCAGATGCCCGACCACATTGGGATCGACCAACGCGACATTGGGCGCCTTTTCGTCGGGATCTGCGCGCAGACGATGCTGGCTGCCGACCACCACGGCCATGCGCCGTGCCGACAACAAGCTCATATGCACCCATCCTTCGGTGCCCTGCCAGTCGCGTATCTTCCGGTAGGTTTCGAATTCAGCGATGATCTCGACCGGGAGATCGCGGCGCGTGTAGATCCAGTCGATCGGATAGCGCACACCGGGACCGGTGCGCAAATTCACTTCGTCCGATCGCAGTGAAACAAAACGGGGCAGAGGCAAACCGGTACTTTCGGCCGCCCAGGAGCTCGGGGCAGCCGTCAGCACCACAGTGCATACTAGGCAAAGGCACCAGATTAGTCGGGCCATGGCTGGAATATCGTGCCTCGTCATTTCGATTGAGCAATATCTGCCAGGGTGTAAGCGGCGGGTCAAGGCGGGTGCCAGCCGATACATCCACTGGACAAGTGCCCTGCGTCTTGATACAGCCTTGATCAACCAAAAATGTCCAGGAAACGGAGAGACCCAATGGCACATAAGAAGCCGGTGGTCGTCGTCACGAGGAAGCTTCCCGACGCCATCGAAACCCGGATGATGGAGCTGTTCGACGCTCGACTGAACGTCGACGACAAGCCCATGACCAAGGCCGAGCTGATTGAAGCTGCCAAGATCGCCGATGTCCTCGTCCCCACTGTCACCGACCGCATTGATGCTGGCATCCTCTCGCAGGCTGGTCCCGCCCTGCGTCTGATCGCCAATTTCGGCGCCGGCGTCGATCATATCGATTTGGCCACGTCGCGCCAGCGCGGCATCACGGTCACCAACACTCCCGACGTGCTGACCGAGGACACCGCCGACATGGCGATGGCCTTGATCCTGGCCGTGCCGCGCCGCCTGTCCGAAGGCGAGCGTCTGCTGCGCTCGGGCAACTGGAACGGCTGGGGCCCGACCTTCATGATGGGCCACCGCATTTGGGGCAAGCGCCTGGGCATCATCGGCATGGGCCGCATCGGTCAGGCGGTCGCCCGCCGGGCCAAGGGCTTCGGCCTGTCGATCCATTATCACAACCGTAAGCGCGTGCATCCGGACATCGAAACCGAGTTGGAGGCGACCTATTGGGAGAGCCTTGACCAGATGATGGCCCGCATGGACGTCATCTCGGTGCATTGTCCGCACACGCCCGCGACCTATCACCTGCTGTCGGCGCGACGCCTGAAGCTGATGCAGCCGCACAGCTACATCGTGAACACCGCGCGCGGTGAAGTCATCGACGAGAACGCCCTGACCCGCATGCTGCAAAAGAACGAACTGGCCGGTGCCGGCCTGGACGTCTTCGAGCACGAGCCCGCCATCAACCCCAAGCTTTTGGAGTTGAACAACGTCGTGCTGCTGCCGCATCTGGGCTCGGCCACCATCGAGGGCCGCCTGGACATGGGCGAGAAAGTGCTGATCAACATCAAGACGCATGTGGACGGCCACAGTCCGCCCGACCGCGTCCTGGCCAGCATGCTCTAAGGTTTGAGGTTTACCGCTTGGCCGCTCTTCGGAGCGGCCAAGCTGCTTTCGGCGGTTTGCCATGCGGGATGATCCCGCCGTTCTCTCCCTGCCCTATGACGACCCGCTCAAGGCGCTGGTCCCCTTCCTCGACGACCCCTTCGCCGTGCTGTTCGACAGCGCCGCGCCAGAGCGAGGCCGCTACAGCTTCCTTTGCGTCCGCCCGCGCCAAGTCCTGACCGCCGGCCCGTTCGATGCCGCCGACCCCTTCGCCCGGATCGCCGACGCTTTGGGACCGCGCCGCCCCGCTCTGCCCGGCCTGCCGCCATTCCAAGGCGGAGCCGCCGGCTTCTTCGCCTATGATCTGGCCCATCAGGTCGAGCGCCTGCCGCGCCACCAGCCCGACGATTTGGGGCTGCCGGCGATGGCCGTCGGGCTGTTCGACGCGGTCGCCGCCTGGGACCACCAGCAGAAACGCGCCTGGGTCATCGGCGCGCCCGCCTTGGCCGCCGAACTGGCCGCCACCATCACCGCCGCCCCGCCGCTGGCCGCGCTTGATTGGAGCCGGCAAGCCCACTTCACCGCCGACCTTACCGCCGACGCCTATCGCGCTCGCATCCAGCGGGTCATCGACGCCATTTATGCCGGAGACATCTTCCAGGCCAACTTGTCGCAGCGCTTCACCGCTGAGATGCCCGAGGGGCTGTGCCCATTCATGCTGTACCGGCGGCTGCGCTCGCTGGCGCCCGCCCCCTTCGCCGCCTTCCTCAAGCACGATGCCGCCGCCTTGCTGTCGATGTCGCCCGAGCGGTTCCTTCGATTGTTCCCCGACGGAAAAGTGGAAACCCGCCCGATCAAAGGGACAAGACCGCGCGGAGCCACCCCCGCCGAGGATCGCCGCCTTGCCGCCGAATTGCTGGCCTCGCCGAAGGATCGGGCGGAAAATCTGATGATCGTCGATTTGATGCGCAATGATCTGTCGAAGGTCTGCCGTTTGGGCAGTGTGCGGGTGCCCGAATTGTGCTCCCTGGAACGGTTTGCCGCCGTACACCATCTGGTATCATCGGTAGAGGGCGTGCTGGCGGACGGTCGCGGCCCGCTTGATCTGCTGCGCGCGGCGTTTCCCGGCGGCTCGATCACCGGCGCGCCGAAAGTCCGCGCCATGGAGATCATCGCCGAGCTTGAATCCGTCCGCCGTGGACCCTATTGCGGGGCTATAGGCTGGATAGGATATGACGGCGCGATGGACTCCAGCATCACCATCCGTACCATGACACTCTCTGGCCGCAAGGTCACCGCCCAGGCCGGCGGCGGCATTGTGGCCGACTCCGAGCCGCAGGCGGAGTACGATGAGACCCTGGTCAAAGCGCGCGCCATGTTGGCCAGCCTGGAGGACGAACGATGAAGGTCTGGTTGGACGGAAACATTATCGACGCCGCCGAGGCGCGGATCGATCCCGCCGATCGCGGGTTCACGCTGGCCGACGGGTTGTTCGAGACCATGCGCGCGCGCAACGGCAAGGCTTTGCGGCTGTCGGCGCATCTGGCCCGGCTGCATGCCGGATCGGGCGCACTGGGCATTCCCATCCCGTGCTCGGACAAAGACCTGACGGCGGCGCTGGCCGCCACCCTGGCCGCCAATGATCTGGCCGACGGCATGCTGCGCCTGACCCTGACCCGAGGCGTCGGACCGCGCGGCCTGCTGCCGCCCGATCCGGTGAAATCGACTTTGCTGATCACCGCCGCCGCCGCCGCCGCCGAACCGCCGCCGGCCCGCGTGATCATCGCCACGGTGACGCGGCGTAACGAGTTCTCGCCGACCTCGCGCTTCAAGACTTTGAACTATCTCGACAACGTGTTGGCCCGGCGCGAAGCGGCAGCCAAGCAGGCCGACGACGCCCTGTTGCTCAACAGTCAGGGACGGCTGGTGGAATCAACCATCGCCAATCTATTCCTGGTCATCGACGGCGACGTCCTGACCCCGCCGGTCGCCGAAGGCGCTTTGCCCGGCGTCATGCGCGCCGAAGTCATCGACCGCCTGGGCGCCGCCACGGCACAACTCAACCCCGCCGACCTGGCCTCGGCCACGGAAGCGTTCCTGACCAATTCCAGCGGGATTCGGGCGTTGATCGCGGTCGATGGCAAGCCCATCGGCGTGGGCCGTGAAGGTCCGGTGACGACGCGGCTAAAGGGAGTCGTGGTTTAGTCAGCCTCCTCTCTCTCGTCGTGCCCGCGCTTGTCGCGGGCACCCACGCGGCGGCGGCCTAAATCAGTGTTACCAATGACTTACCGCCTCGTCGGCGTGGATGGCCGGAACAAGTCCGGCCATGACAATATCAGGAGCGGCGTGTCTATTTTTACCTCGACTAAACGAACACCATCGCCCCATGGCATGAGGCGTCGGCGAGGAAACTGACCAGCCCGCCC
>DATGZW010000045.1:0-2433 GCA_035297005.1 Patescibacteria group bacterium | reverse complement strand
GACGGTCAATCGGATTCCGCCAGCTTCGACAACGCGCTGGAACTGCTGGTGCAGGGCGGCTATTCGCTGGCCCATGCGATGATGATGCTGGTCCCCGAAGCCTGGGCCGGCAATCCGCTGATGGACGAAAAGCGCCGCGACTTCTACGAATACCATGCCGCGCTGATGGAGCCGTGGGACGGCCCGGCGGCGGTATGCTTCACCGATGGCCGCCAGATTGGCGCCACGCTCGACCGTAATGGCCTGCGTCCGGCCCGCTATCTGGTCACCGATGACGACTTGGTGGTCATGGCTTCCGAGATGGGCGTGCTGCCCATTCCCGAGGAGAAGATCGTCAAGAAGTGGCGTTTGCAGCCCGGCAAGATGTTGCTGATCGACCTGGAGCAGGGCCGCATCATCGACGACGCCGAGATCAAGGCGACCTTGGCCGCCGCCCACCCCTACGACAAGCTGTTGGCGCAGACCCAGATCGTGCTGGAAGACCTGCCGGCCAAGGTCAAGGCGTTGCCCAGCAATCCGGCCACCCTGCTGGACCGTCAGCAGGCCTTCGGCTACACCCAGGAGGACACCAAGTTCCTGCTGGCGCCGCTGGCCGTGTCGGGGCAGGAAGCCATCGGCAGCATGGGCACCGACACCCCGCTGGCGGTGCTGTCGTCCAAGTCCAAGCTGCTTTACACCTATTTCAAGCAGTGCTTCGCCCAAGTCACCAACCCGCCGATCGATTCGATCCGCGAGGAAGCGGTGATGAGCCTGGTGTCGCTGATCGGCCCGCGCCCCAATCTGCTGGGTAAGCCGGAAGACAACAGCCGTAAGCGCCTGGAAGTGCGTCAGCCGATCCTGACCAACGAGGATCTGGAGAAGATCCGCGGTATCAGCGAGCATGCCGACAACGCTTTCCGCTCGGTGACTCTGGACATCACTTGGCCGGCGTCCGAGGGTGCCGCCGGGATGGAAAAGGCCATCGCCGCCCTGTGCGTCGAAGTCAGCCGCGTGGTCGCCGAGGGCATCAACATCCTGATCCTGTCGGATCGCGCCGTCTCCGCCGACCGCATTCCGGTGCCGGCGCTGCTGGCGACCTCCGCCGTGCATCATCATCTGGTCAAGGAAGGCGCGCGGACCGAAGTCGGTCTGGTCATCGAGACCGGCGAAGCCCGCGAAATCCACCACTTCTGCACCCTGGCCGGCTATGGCGCCGAGGCGATCAACCCCTATCTGGTGTTCGAGACCCTGGAGGCCATGCGTCCCAGCCTGTCCGAGCCGCTGTCGGCTTATGAGCTGAACAAGCGTTTCATCAAGGGCATCGACAAAGCCATCCTCAAGGTGATGGCGAAGATGGGCATCTCGACCTATCAGTCCTATTGCGGCGCGCAGATCTTCGACGCCCTCGGCCTGTCGAAGTCGTTCCTGGCGCAGTATTTCAAGGGTACGTCGTCGAGCATCGAAGGCGTCGGCGCGGCCGAGATCGCCGAAGAGTCGGTGCGTCGCCACAGCGCCGCTTACGGCGCGTCGCCGGTGCTGCGCAACATGCTCGACGTCGGCGGCGAATACGCCCAGCGTCTGCGCGGCGAAGAGCATATGTGGACGGCGGACAGCATCGCCGCCCTGCAACACGCCGTGCGCGGCAATTCGCGTGATCGCTTCCGCGATTTCGCCAAGCTGGTCAACGAGCAGAACGAGAAGCTGCTGACCCTGCGTGGGTTGTTCAACTTCAAGCCGCTCGGTGCCGCCGTGTCGCTCGACGAGGTCGAACCGGCCAGCGAAATCGTCAAGCGCTTCGTCACCGGCGCGATGAGCTATGGCTCGATCAGCCGCGAGGCGCACACCACCCTGGCCGTGGCGATGAACCGTATCGGCGGCAAGTCGAACACCGGCGAAGGCGGCGAGGAGGCGGAGCGCTTCAAGCCCCTGCCCAACGGCGACAGCCAGCGTTCGGCGATCAAGCAGGTGGCATCCGGGCGCTTCGGCGTCACGGCGGATTATCTGGTCAACGCCGACGACATCCAAATCAAGATGGCCCAGGGCGCCAAGCCCGGCGAGGGTGGGCAGTTGCCCGGCCACAAGGTCGATGCGACCATCGCCCGCGTGCGCCATTCGACCCCCGGCGTCGGCCTCATCAGCCCGCCGCCGCATCACGACATCTATTCCATCGAAGATCTGGCGCAGTTGATTTTCGACCTGAAGAGCGTCAACCCGGTGGCTCGCATTAGCGTCAAGCTGGTGTCGGAAATCGGCGTCGGCACTGTCGCCGCCGGCGTGTCCAAGGCGCGCGCCGATCATGTCACCATCTCCGGATTCGACGGCGGTACCGGCGCTTCACCGCTGACCTCGATCAAGCATGCCGGCGGGCCGTGGGAAATCGGTCTGGCCGAAACCCACCAGACCCTGGTGCTGAACAAGCTGCGGTCGCGCATCGTCGTCCAGGTTGACGGCGGT
>DATGZW010000044.1:0-6535 GCA_035297005.1 Patescibacteria group bacterium | reverse complement strand
CGCAATCCCACCAGCGCCACCTCATCGACTCCGGTCTGATCGCGCAGGCAGCGGATGGCAGCGCGCACACTGTCCAGCCAGACGGAGACCCGCGCCGGGTCGGCATCGCTGCCCGCCGAATCGCCCGTGCCGGGATAGTCGAAGCGCAAGGTCGGCAGCCCCGCCGCCGCCAACCGGCAAGCCAGCCCGCGCCAGATGCGGTGGACGCTTTGTTCTTCATAGCCATGCGGGTTGCACAGCACCACGCCGCGCCGGCCTGTCGCCATATGCAGCCAACCGAAGCAATCATTGAAGTAGATTGGTCTCATTGATGTCCCCTGACCTGTGCCGACCCAGGCGATGTCTCCATCGAGCCCTCTCTTTGCAGAACAAGCCATGCCCGGGCCGCCGTAGCCGGGGGAACGACCGTCAACACCGCCGCCAGTGTTCGCATCGGCATCGACAATATAAAATAATATCTGTTCCTCTGGCCCCGTCCGGAAAGCACTATCGCCCCTCCATCGCCCGGCAGGACGCATCCACATCAATGTCGGATGCAACAATCCGCCTCACAGACACAACAACGCCTATGCGCAATTGCATATTCGGCTTGCCACATTCGTTTTTTGTAATTCGAATTCTATTTTATCGTGATGTTTCAGCGCATCTATAAATACGTCATAGGATCAATGGCGCTCCCGTATGAATAAAGTCGATCACCTCTCCAGCAGAGCCAGCATCGTCCGCGCCGCCGGCTCCCATCGATAGCGGTCGGCGCGCGCGAACCCTTTGGCGATCAAGCTTGAGCGCAACCGCGGATCACTGGCGATGGCAAAAACCGCCGCCTGCCATTGGTCGAGGGAACGGGGATCGCGCAACAAAGCGGCGTCGCCGAGGATTTCCGGCATGGCCGAACTGTTGGAAGCGATCACCGGGCAGCCCAGCGCCATCGCCTCCACCGGAGGAATGCCAAAACCTTCGTGGAAGGAGGGAAACAGGAAGGCCAAGGCGCGCCGGTAGCCGTCGCGGATCACCGCGTCGGGCACGCGGCCCAGGGCGATCACGCCTTGGCTGTCGGCCTGCGGGGTGGCCGCGAACACCGAGGCGGCACCGCCGCCCGCCACCACGCTCATGATGCCGGCCTCGCGCAGCCGAGGCGCCAGCGCCCGCACCAAGGCGATGTTCTTGTTAGGGGCGGCGTTGCCCAAAGCAAAGACGAAGCGCTCCGGCCACGCCATCGTCGAGGGCAGATCGCCGTCGCGGCGGATATGGTCCATGCCATTGGCGACGACGCTGACCGGCGTCTGTCCAACGATGCCAAACTCGCTCAGGCAGCGCCGCGAATGCTCCGACACGGTGACGCAATGACGGCTGGTGCGGGCAATCAGGGGCAGCAGCAGGCGATAGGCGGCGACGAAGGCCGGCGTATAGTTGCCCGGCATCTGCCAGACGATGGCGTCGTGGATGGTGGTGATCTTACGGCTGAACAGCGGCCCCATATTCGCCAGATTGAGCACCAGTGCCCCGCGCGCCGCCAGCGGCAGTTCGATTTGCTCCCACAGATAGCCGCGCCGACGCCCGACCCGGCGCACCGGAATGGTGGCAAGGCTGGGCAGTTCGGTGGTTCCAGCGGGGCACAGCAATTCAACGGGGATTCCGCCATCGCCTTCGCATTGCCGTAGCGCATCCATGGCGTGAACGACCTCCCAGGCGAAGCGCTGCACACCGCTGAACGGCTGATCGAGGAAGCGGCCATTGACCACCACCCGGCGCGATGCGGAGGATCCGGCGGTGGCAAGCGACATCATGACGACACCTGATCGCCAGTGACCGGTTCCTTGCCGTTGCCGGTGCAGATTCCGCCGGGGCGATGATCGGGGCCGGCGTCGCTGCCGGGCACGGCTCCGTCGCCCAGATCGCGATCGGAATCCGGTTGCAGCAGCAGCGTGCCGAAGCCGATGCGCAAGGCGATCACCGCCAGCACCACCGCCACCACCACCTCTCCGGCCACTCGCGAGGCCGCCATGCCGACGCTGCCCCACGCCTGCGCGGCAAACACCGCCAAGCCCAGATTGACCAGACTGCCCACCGAAATGGCGATGATGAGCAGCTTTTCCCGCCGCAGGGGCACAAACAGATACAGCCCCAGAGCATGCGAAAAGGCGGCGAACGGCACCATGCAGGCGAGGATCTGCAACACCCGGATACTGCCGTCGAATTTCTCCCCCAAAATCAGCGGGATGAGGAACGGCGACAGCAGCAGCCCGACCAGCAGGACAATCAGCCCGAACCCCGATTCCCACAGCAGGCCCTTGCGCACCAACTCAATGGCGCGGGGCCGGTCGTCAAGGTAGATGTTGGAGATGGTCGGCATCAAAATCTGCCCCGCCGGCCCCAACAGACTCAGGCCCAGGGCGATGAAGCGGTCCGCCGTGCCGAAATAGCTGACCTGTTCCGGCGTGGAAAACACGCTCAGCGCATAGGTCGCCCCCGAGGTCATCAGGATCGAATTGACCGTCTGGATGAAGATAACGCCCGAGCTTTTGATCTCGCTCCAGCCATCGGCAAAGCCTTGCGGCAGGATGCGGATGGTCCGCGCGGCAATGCAATACGAGAAGGCGATGCAAAAGACGCTGGAGGTCAGCAGCGAGAACATCACGAATACTCCGTCGGTGGCATTGCGCACCAGCAGCAGCACCAGAATCAAGTTCAGCGGATAGGACATCGCCTCGATCGCCATCGAGGTGCGGAATTGGCTGATTCCCTGGAAGAACCAGCCCAGATTGAAGGCCTCGACCAGCCCCAGCGTGGTCGCCAGCACGCCATAGCGCCAGTCGGAAACCAGCACCGGCGACATCACGGTCCCCACCGCGCCGACCAGGATGCCAACCGGCACCAGCATGAAGCGGGCGACGATCTGCCGCCCATAGATCCGCCCCCGATCAACGACATCGCGCACCGAAGCCAGCTCGCGCGCGCCGGTAATGGAAAAGCCGTAATTGACCACCAGCCAGACGATGCTCATCAGCGACATCGCCGCCAGCACCTTGCCATAGGCCGCCGGCCCCAGCACCCGCCCGTAATAGGGAATCAGCACGACCAGACTCAGGTAACGCAGGAAATAGCCGCCATAAACGAAGGCGGCATCCCGGTTCAGAGTGCTGTGATTGCGCTTTTTGCTCATCGGGCGGCACACGCTTGCCATGTCGCGCCCTGCGGCGCCGCCGACAACTTGGCCCCGCGCCATTCCTCATCATCGGTCCCGGCCTCGACGCATTGGCCAGCGGGAGCAATGGCGTGACCGTCAAGGGTATTGCCACGGCAGCGGATGGCCTCCGGCGCGCAGGAATCCTCGACCACCCCGATCGGCGAGCCGCCAGCGTGTTTCTGCACGGCGGTCAGGGCGTTGTCGGCCAGCCGCAAATGACAGACCGTGCCCAGCACCCGGATGCCGGAAAAGCCAACGCTGTCGATGGTGTTGTGCTCGACATCGATGAACTGGACGGGGGCTTCGTTGCTGGTGTTGATGTCGATGGCCCCATGCCGCGAATACCAGCGCCCCAACGGCGGAGCCGCCGTCTGGATGGCGCTGACGCTGTTGCCGCCGATGTAAATGTTGGTGTTGCCATAGGTCTTGAAAGAGCTTTCCTGCGCCACATAAATGCCGGCGGCGCCCCACACCTGACTGACCCGGTTACGGGTGATGGCGACATGCTCGCCGCCCACCACGGTGATGCCGCGCCCCCAGGAATTACCCGAGACGTCGTTATTTTCAATCAGGATATCGCCGGCCAGACCGCGATTGTCGGCGGACAGCACCGAGGGGCGGTAGCTGACCACGGCAATCATATCGTCGCCGGTGCCGTAGACCACATTGCCCTCGACCAGACCACGCCGCGCGCCCTCGGTCATGTGGATGCCGTCGGCCAAAGTGCCGTGGACGCGGTTGCCGACGATGCGGAAATCCTGGCCGCCAAAGACGAAAATGCCGGCGCTGGCCCCCGCCGAGACGGTGTTGCCGACCAACTGCACCCAGCGCCCTTTGACCACCATCTGCGCCGATTCTGGCGTCCCCAGCCGCGTGCGCGCCGCCCCCCGCAGCGTCAACCACAGGGCCGCCGTACGGTCGCCCTTGAAGACCAACGCCTGCGCCTCTGGGTTGCGCGCCTGCAAGGTGGCGTGATCGCCGCGCAAGACGATGTCGTCGCGCGCCAGGGTCAGCACGCGCGAATAAAGGTAAGTGCCCGGCGGGAACTCCAGAATCGCCCCCGATCCGACCCGGTCGAACGCCCGTTGCAGGGCCGCCGTGTCATCGGCAACTCCATCGCCGACCGCGCCGAATTCCGTGACCGACCGCACCGACCGCCCGGCCAACGCGGCGATCCCCGCCGGAGCCGCCGCGCAGAACTGGCGGAGCGGCGGACGCGCCGCCTCCTCGCCCCAGGCCGCGCCGCCAAGACTGGCCAGGACCGCCGCGAAGACCAGCATGCCGTGCGGAAAACGCTTGGCTCGACGCATCTCTCCTCCTTCGCGGCAGTGTTCATATGCCTCCCTCTCCCGAGAGGCTTTATCAGCCAAGGACGGTCAATTCCACATGCGCCCGGTCCACCCTTCAAACCGGCCGATCGCCACGTTCCACTGATAGGTGGAAAAGCCAAAGCGGCCCCGCAGAAGGTTGAGCAGCGCGCCCAGCGCCGGTCGGCTGACCCAATAGGCGGCGTTGGCCCGGCCGAAGCCATGCCGGCGCAGCACATGGCCCATGCCCCGCGCATAGGAACGGCCCTTGCGAACCGTCTCCGGCTCTGCCGTCCGCACCGGCAACACCGGATGGTGTCCGTACAGGCTGGGCTCGAAATAGGCGGTGAAGCCCGCTTGCAGGACGCGGAGCATCAAATCCTGCCCTTCGCTGGCGCCCCATGGCGTTCCCGCACCGGGGCCGACATCCTCGTCATAGCCACCGATGGCGGCGAAGACGCGCCGATGGAAGAACACCACCCATTCGATTTGCGTGGTCCAGATGTTTTGCCGGTCGATGCGCGTGGCGTTGATTTCATAGCGTCCGTTGATGCTGCGCCCCGCCTCATCGGCGGCCCGCCCGGCCAGCACCGTGCAATCGCGTTCCCGTATCAGGCGCTCCGCACGCGATAGAAACCACGGCGGATACCAACAGTCGTCATCAGGAAAGAGAAGAAACTCGCCGCTTGCCAGTGCGATCCCAGCATTGCGGCCACGGCTGACCCCGACCACTCCCGGCATGCGATGGTGACGGATGGGAAACCGCCAATTCGCCGAAGCGACGATCTCGACCAAGCGGTCATCACGGTTCTGATCGGCGAAAATAACCTCGAAATCGGTAAAATCCTGGGCCGCAAGGCTTTCCAGCAAGGTCTGGATCGGCGCTGTTCGGCCCAACGTCGAAACGACCAGACTGAGCTTCGGCATCTCACCCACCCTTAGCTGCTGTCGTTGAAAGCCCATCCTCTGCACGCGGCAACGGCGGAATGGGACGAGAGGCCGAAAAACGACGGCTGCTCTTTCGTCCCAAAACTTAAGCTAAGTTTAGAATGTCAACAAGCATACCCTGGTCATGAGCAACCAAGGCCATAGAGACCCATGACAAAATAGGAGCAAACACGCAAAAGAGGCACCACTTCATTCTTATCCCAAAAATATTATCGAGCTAAACCCGGCGGCCATCTCGTAATAACCGGCTGTCTATCCTCGAAGAGAATAGACCTTGTGGCGGATCGCGCAGGCTTTGACCCGATATATATTTTACTAAGCTGGAGGCCTCTGCGACGCATGGCGGGGCTTGATCGGTCGGGATCGCGAGGACTGAAAATGCCATCCTCACAGACGCATCAACACACGACGCCGGCCAATGCCCCGGCGCCAACCTCTTATACGGTGCATTCCGGTAATCCGCCGTGGTGGATCAACCCGTTTCTCTACAGCGTGTTTTTTCTGCTGCCGTTCTTTCTGGTCGCCGCCTATTCCGCCGAGCCTTACATGCTGAAACTGGGTCAGCGGACCAACAACCTGACCAACGAAAACATCCTGCTGGGGGTGTTCTCCATCGTCATGTTCGTGTCGGGATGCCTGCTGTTCGTGCCCAAAACCGCGCCAGCCCGGCAAAGCTGGGCGCTGCCCGAAGGTGCCGTCAACACTGCCCTGGCAGTGATGGGATGGACCTCGCTGGCTTGCTATGCGATCTATTTTTCGACCCTGGTCATCCACCCATCGCTGGTGACGCAGTTTCTGTCCGGCGACGCCGACGCCATGTATAACCTGCGCGATTCGATCGAACAGATCCCCGGCATCACATCCTTCATGCATGCCGACCTGCCGTTCCTGTCGCTGTACAGCGTGGCGACCATTGCCAGCAGTCAGGTGCGGCTGACGAAAGCAAACCGGGCGCTGTTTTGCGCTCTCTTCTTCTTCTTATTTCTACGCGCCATTCTCGGCTCGGAGCGGCTGGCGCTTATCGAGGGCTTGGTCGCCTATGCGGTGCCCCAAGCCGCCTTTGGCTGGCGGCCGGGCCTCTTGCGCTCGGCCT
>DATGZW010000043.1:0-18150 GCA_035297005.1 Patescibacteria group bacterium | reverse complement strand
GCCTGTATTGGATCGCCTATGCCCTGCTGATCGACCCGCTGAAGTTCGGCTGGCTGATCCCCTTCGCCGTGTTCGGCCTGGGCGGCGTGCTGGCCTGCTTCTCCGGTGTGGCTGCCCTGGCGGCGCGGCGGCTGATGCCGCCTGGCGTGGCGCGGGTGCTGGTGTTCGCCGTCGCCTGGACCGTGCTGGAATGGGTGCGCAGCTGGATTTTCACCGGCTTTTCGTGGAACCTGCTGGGCACCGTGTGGATGCCGGTGCTGCCGGTGGTGCAGTTCGCTTCGGTGTTCGGCGCTTATGGGCTGGGGTTGCTGACGGTGGTGGTGGCGGCGTTGCCGGCGGTGCTGGTGCAGCCGAGTCGTCGACATATCGTGGCGGTGGCGGTCAGCCTGCTCAGCCTTCTGGTGATCGCCGCCTGGGGCGCTTGGCGCTTGCCGGCCGGGCCGGTGCCCAGTGTGCCTGGGGTCAAGCTGCGGCTGGTGCAAGGCAATGTGACGCAAACCGCCAAATGGCGCCCAGAGATGCGCGAGCAGCATCTGCGCGACTATCTGCGCCTGACCATGCTGCCCGGTCACGACCAAGTGACGGCGGTGGTTTGGCCCGAGACGGCGGTGCCGTATTTCCTTGAAGACGAGCCGGTGGTGCGGCAACTGATCGCCGCGGTGACGCCTCCGGGCGGGGTGGTCATCACCGGGGCGGTGCGTGGAACGCCGCCCGGAGTCCCGCCGTTCCAGATCTGGAACAGCCTTGAGGCGGTCAATGCCGAAGGGGCGATCATCGCCACCTACGACAAGGTGCATCTGGTGCCGTTTGGCGAATATGTCCCGTTGCGGGGGATCCTGCCACTGTCGAAGATCACGCCGGGCGGAGTCGATTTCACCGCCGGCGTCGGTTTGCGGACCCTGGCGCTGCCAGGTCTGCCGGCAGTTGGCCCAACCATCTGTTACGAGGATATCTTCCCCGCCCAGGTGGCCGCCGCCGACCCGCGCCCGTCGTGGTTGCTCAATATCACCAATGACGGCTGGTTCGGCATCAGCGCAGGCCCCTATCAGCATTTCGCCGCCGCCCGCCTGCGCGCCGTGGAAGAGGGTTTGCCGATGATCCGCGACGCCAATACCGGCGTTACCGGAGTTGTGGACCCCTATGGCAGGGTGGTCGCGGAACTGGTGCTGGGGAGGCAGGGAATTCTCGATAGTGAACTGCCGCGGCCCCTGTCCACCCCTAATCCTTTTGCGCAATGGGGTGGCGCAATGGTATGTCTGCTACTGATGCTGGTCAGCCTTTCTGCTCTTATTTGGCACCGGTTGTTTGATCGTGATCGGGCGCGCGTCGCCATCAATGCACTCGCTAGTAAATGATGTATGTTGACTTGCATACGCGCGTATGTCTAATGTGGTTGCAGCCGATGATGTTCGGTCGCCTTGCCGCTGATGCGACAAAGCTGATCGTTCCCCTTCAACCCAGCATTCGTGGGAAATTCCATGGCCCGTGCCGCAAACACCACCAATGAAGAGAAGTCTGTAGACGCCCCTGTTCGGCGTTCCGGCCGTGGCCGCACGCCGTCGGGCAAGCCCAACCCCATCGACGTGCATGTGGGCGCCCGCGTTCGCCTGCGGCGCACCCTGCTTGGCATGAGCCAGGAAAAGTTGGGCGAGGCCATTGGCCTGACCTTCCAGCAGGTGCAGAAGTACGAGCGTGGCGCCAACCGTATCGGTGCGTCGCGTCTGTTCGATCTGTCGCGCGTTCTCGACGTGCCGGTGTCGTTCTTCTATGACGACATGTCCGATGACGTGTCGCAGCAGAGCCCGCGCATGATGGTCGCCGGCTTCGATGAGCCGATCACCCCGTTTGAAGCCGATCCGATGACCAAGCGTGAAACCCTGGAATTGGTGCGCGCCTATTACCGCATCACCGATCCGCAGGTGCGCAAGCGGGTGTTCGAGCTGGCCAAGGCGCTGGCCAATGCCAGCGACGGGGTCGTCGAAGCCGCCAAGTAAGCTGTTCTTCAGCTACCCTGACGAGTGGGGCGCCGGTGTCATGCCGGCGCCCTTTTTGTTTGCGCGCGGCGTTGTCGTTTTGGCAATAGACAACTATAGGGAGCATTTTAAAACGGCGCTCTCCCCCTGTTTTCAGCCATTTTAATAGACATTGCGTTTTCACATGGCTTTCGCTAATTCCCCTTGACGTTTAACGCAGTTTGCTTAAACACGGATAGGAGGTAAGCAAAATTGCTAACAATTTAAAGTTGTGGAGACGCAAATGCCTGAACAACAGGGGTCCAATGACAAGCCCGTCCGCCGTACCCGCCGCCCTGTCGATATGCATGTCGGCATGCGTATCCGTGAACGCCGCCGTATGCTTGGGGTCAGCCGGAACGACCTTGCGGCCGCTCTGGGGTTGTCGGTTCAGCAGGTGCAGAAATACGAAAGCGGCGACAGTACCGTTGCCGCCTCGCGCTTGTTTGAGATTGGCCGGCAACTCGCCGTTCCGGCGGCGCATTTTTTCGATGACATGCCCACCACGGTAGAAAGCTCGGCCCTGCCGCGCGCCATCCTGACCTCGGAAAATCGCCCCAATTCCCGCGAAATCCGTCAAATGATCCAGGCCTATCGCAGCATCACCAATCACGAACTGCGGCATCAGCTTTACGAGTTGGCGCGCACCCTGGCCCGTGCCGCCGATGTCGATCCCCAGGCGGTTCCTCAAGCGCGAGTGGCGGCCTTGATCCTGCCCGATTGATTAGCCTTGAACGCGGATGGAAATGTCTGTAACACACCAGACCTCGACTTATGGTCGGGCGTGGAGATTTGACCGCTTGCCGCCACGTAAAACACCGGCTAAGTGGGTGCACCGATGGAACTCCCGTCGATGAACCCAGGTCCGTATTGGCTCAACCGGATTTCGGAGGATCGACGTGTCGAAGTCCAATTATCTGTTTACCAGCGAATCTGTTTCCGAAGGTCATCCCGACAAGGTCTCCGACCGTATCTCGGACGCCATTGTTGATACCTTCCTGACCGCCGACCCGCATGCGCGCGTCGCCGTCGAGACCTTGTGCACCACCAACCAGATCGTTCTGGCCGGTGAAGTGCGCGGCCCGGCGTCGATCACCGCCGCCACCATGGAAGAAGTCGCCCGCGCCGCCGTCAAGGACATCGGCTACGAGCAGGACGGCTTCCACTGGAAGAACGCCAAGGTCGACGTTTATGTCCATTCCCAGTCCGCCGACATCGCCGTTGGCGTTGACGCGGCTGGCAACAAGGACGAAGGCGCCGGCGATCAGGGCATCATGTTCGGCTATGCGGTCAACGAGACCGACGTGCTGATGCCGGCCCCGATTTTCTACTCGCACGCCATCCTGAAGTCGCTGGCCGAGGCCCGTCACTCCGGCGCCGAGCCGCTGCTGGGCCCCGATGCCAAGAGCCAGATCACCCTACAATACGTTGATGGCAAGCCCGTGCGCGCCACCTCGGTGGTGGTTTCGACCCAGCATGACGGCAAGCTGGACCAGGAAGCCGTGCGCGAGATCGTTCGCCCGCATGTGATGAATGTTCTGCCCGAGGGTTGGTTCCCGTCCGAGGATCAGTTCTACGTCAACCCGACCGGCCGTTTCGTCATCGGCGGCCCGGACGGCGACGCCGGCCTGACCGGTCGTAAAATCATCGTCGACACTTACGGCGGCGCGGCTCCGCATGGCGGCGGCGCGTTCTCGGGTAAAGATCCGACCAAGGTCGATCGCTCGGCGGCTTATGCCGCCCGCTATCTGGCCAAGAACGTGGTCGGCGCCGGTTTGGCCGAGAAGTGCGTCATCCAGCTCAGCTACGCCATCGGCGTGTCCAAGCCGCTGTCGGTCTATGTCGATACCTTCGGCACCGCCGGCATCGACGAAGACAAGCTGTCGGACCTGTTGCAGCAGTTGGTTGACTTGACGCCTCGCGGCATCCGCACCCATCTGGGCCTGAACAAGCCGATCTATGCGCGCACCGCGGCCTATGGCCATTTCGGTCGCAACCCCGAGGCCGATGGCGGCTTCTCGTGGGAAAAGCTGGATCTGGTCGATCAGTTGCGTTCGGCGTTTGCCTAACCAAGCGCTCTACGCCGAGGGGCCGCGTTTCTTCGGTCGCCGTCGCGGTAAACAACTGCGGCAGACCGGTCGGTCCCTCGTCGAAACGCTCTTGCCCCGTCTGGCCATCGGCCAGCCGGGGGAAGGCGAAACGCTCGATCCCGCCGCCTTGTTTCCCCGTCCGGTCAGCGCAGTCTGGCTGGAAGTGGGATTCGGCGGCGGCGAGCATCTGGCCTGGCAAGCCGCGCATCATCCGGACGTCGGCATTATCGGCGGCGAGGTGTTCCTGAACGGGATCGCCAGCCTGCTCGGCCATCTGGTGCGCGAGGATGTCGACAACGTCCGTATCTTTGCCGAGGACGTGCGCCGACTGATGCCGGCGCTGCCCGACGCCTGCCTGGATCGGGTGTTCGTGCTGTTCCCCGATCCCTGGCCGAAGAAACGTCATGCCGACCGCCGCTTCATCGGCGCCGACAATCTCGATCAGCTGTCCCGCCTGCTGGTTGATGGCGGCGAGCTGCGCATTGCCACCGACGATGCCGTCTATAAGGACTGGGCGCGCGAGCAGATGGCGGCGCGTGCCGATTTCACCGACGCGACAATCGACGCGGCGGTCAAAAGCGAGGACTGGCCGCCCACGCGATACGAGGCGAAAGCCCGCGAACAAGGGCGGGAACCGATCTTTCTGCGCTATTTGCGCCACCGGCGCGGCTAGCCCACTCCCTCAGGGAGACGGCGTAAACCCCATAAAATGCTTGCAGACGCGTGGCCGATGGCTATAGTAGCCGACGACACATTCTTGTGGTCCCGCCCACGAGGCGGGGTTGGAGGGGTGGGCCGGTGGCCCACTTTTTTTGTTTTTTAGGGTTAGGTATTCGCAGCGGATGGACCTCGAGGAACGAATCTCGTCTTTGGTCGCGCCGTCGCTGGATGCCATGGGATACGAGTTGGTTCGGGTGGCCCTCATGGGTCGTTTGGATCAAACTTTGCAGATCATGGCTGAGCGTCGTGATCGTGCCGCCATGACAGTTGACGACTGTGCCGACATCAGTCGAGCGGTTTCCGCCCTTCTGGACGTCGAAGATCCTATCGCCGGCAAGTACACCTTGGAGGTGAGCTCGCCCGGCATCGATCGGCCGTTAACCCGATCGACCGACTATGAACGATTTGCCGGTTTCGAGGCCAAGGTCGAGACCATCCGACCGGTGGAAGGGCGTAAGCGCTTCCGCGGAAAGATAGTCGGCCTGACTGCCGAAAATCAGGTGCGCCTGGTGATCGATACTGGTGAAGAGCTGTCCATCCCGCTGGCGGACATTCAGCGAGCCAAGCTCGTCTTGACGGATGAGCTGATCGCCGCGGCGATGAGCGAACAAGAACACTAGGCCCGAGAACGGACCATGGAACGAACTGCAGCACTCCCCCGTCCTGAACTCCTTCAAGTCGCCGACGCGGTCGCCCGCGATAAGGGCATCGACCGCGACGAAGTCTTGGAGGCCATGGAACAGGCTATTCAAAAGGCTGGTCGCTCGAAATATGGTCATGAGCACGATATTCGTGCCCATATCGACCGTAAGAACGGCGAGATTCTGCTGTCCCGCTTCATCGAAGTGGTCGAGGCAGTCGAGAACGAAGCCACGCAGATGACCGTCACTCAGGCGCGCCGCAAGAAGCCGGATGCCGCCGTGGGCGATTTCGTCATCGACGCCCTGCCGCCCATCGATTTCGGCCGCATCGCCGCACAGACCGCCAAGCAGGTGATCGTGCAAAAGGTGCGCGACGCCGAGCGTCAGCGTCAGTTCAACGAATTCAAGGACCGCACCTCCGAGATCGTCAACGGTCTGGTCAAGCGTGTCGAATTCGGCAATGTGGTGGTTGATCTGGGGCGGGCCGAGGCGCTGTTGCGCCGCGACGAGTTGATCCCGCGTGAAACCTTCCGCACCGGCGACCGCGTCCGTGCCTATATCTACGATGTCCGGCAAGAGCCGCGCGGCCCGCAGATTTTCCTGAGCCGCACCCATCCGCAGTTCATGGCCAAGCTGTTCGCCCAGGAAGTGCCGGAAATCTACGACGGCATCATCGAGATCAAGTCGGTGGCCCGCGATCCGGGTTCACGCGCCAAGATCGCCGTGCTCAGCCGCGATTCCGGTATCGATCCGGTCGGCGCCTGCGTCGGTATGCGCGGTTCGCGCGTCCAGGCGGTGGTGGCCGAGCTGCAAGGCGAAAAGATCGACATCATCCAGTGGTCACAAGACCCGGCGACCTTCATCGTCAACGCGTTGGCTCCGGCCGAAGTGGCCAAGGTGGTTCTTGACGAGGAAGCCAACCGCATCGAAGTGGTGGTGCCCGACGACCAGCTCAGCCTCGCCATCGGCCGTCGCGGCCAGAATGTGCGTCTGGCCTCGCAGTTGACCGGCTGGGATATCGACATCCTGACCGAGGCCGAGGAATCCGAGCGTCGCACCGAAGAGTTCAAGTTGCGTTCGCGGATGTTCATCGAAGCCCTGGACGTGGACGATGTGATCGCCCATCTGTTGGTCACTGAAGGCTTCTCGTCGGTCGAGGAAGTGGCGTTCGTGCCGCTTGAGGATCTGACCGAGATCGAAGGCTTCGACGAAGGCATCGCCGGCGAACTCCAGCAGCGCGCCCGCGTGTTCCTGGAAGAGTTGGATGAGCGCAATTCGGTCCGCCGCCGCGAACTTGGGGTGGTCGACGAATTGGCCGCCATCGAAGGTCTGGCTTCGGGCATGCTGGTGCTGTTGGGTGAGAAGGGGGTCAAGACCCTCGACGATCTCGGCGATCTGGCCGGCGACGAGTTGATCGAGATTTTGGGCAAGGACAGCATGACCGCCGATCAGGCCAACGCCGTTATCATGGCGGCGCGGGCTCATTGGTTCGACGGCGACAGCACAGGGGAAACGGCCTGACGGCCGCCCTTTTGGGGGCAAGCATGAGCGAGCTGCCCAGTGACGAGCCCTTGGACGAAGACCCCGACCTGTTTGTCGGGCCCGAGGAAGGCGAGAGCGGCCCCAACCGGCGCTGCATCGTTTCGGGTGAGGTCAAGCCGGCCGAGGGTATGATACGTTTCGTTGTCGGGCCCGATGGAGACATCGTGCCCGACATCGATGGTCGTTTGCCCGGCCGGGGGTTATGGTTAAGCGCTGACCGTGCTATGGTGACTACGGCGGCAGCGAAGAACCTGTTTTCCAAGGCGGCCCGCCGCAAGGTGTCGGTGCCGCCCGATTTCGCCGATCGGATCGAGAAGCTGCTGCTGCGGCGCTGCCTCGAACTGATCGGTCTGGCCCGGCGCGCTGGCCAGGCGGTGGTGGGATTCGAGAAAGCGCGTGGAGAATTGAAGGCCGGGCGGGGCGCCATCATATTGGCTGCCTCGGATGGCGCTGCCGATGGCCGCGACAAAATCCGAGCCTTGGCGTCCGGCAAACCTTTGGTTGCCGTGTTGCGAAGCGATGAATTGGGTGCCGCCTTCGGCCGCAATCATGCCGTTCATGCCGTATTGGCGCCCGGACGGTTGGCCGCACGCCTGTCGGTTGAAACCACCAGGCTGGCGGGTTTCAGGAATATGTAAGGCGCGGGTTTCGACCCGCGGAAGCGAGAGTAAAGCGAACCTATGACCGAGAACGACAACGACCGGAAGGCGCCGCTGAAGCTGTCGCCGGGCAAGCTTGAGTTGAAGAAGACCGTCGAGACTGGCCAGGTGCGCCAGAGCTTCTCGCATGGTCGCTCCAAGGCTGTGACCGTCGAAGTGCGCAAGAAGCGCACCTTCGCCCAGGATGCCGGTGGCGTCCTGCATGAGGTCAAGGATGGCCCGAAGCTGGAAATGGACCCCATCGCCGCCGCCGAGCCGGTGATGCAGGAACAGCCGGCTCCCGAGCCTGTTGCGGCCCCCGAGCCGCCGCCGCGCGTGCAACCGCAGGCGCCGTTGAACCAATATCAGCCGCCGCATCAGCCGCAGCCGCAGCGTCGCCCGTCGTCTCAGTCGGCGGCCCGCGATCTGACCACCGGTGAAAAGGCCGCCCGCGTTCGCGCGCTGCAGGATGCCCTGCGCGCCGACGAGGAAAACCGCCGCCGCGCCGAGGCCGAGGCCGCCCGCCGGGCCATCGAGGCCGAAGCCGCCCGTCTGGCTGCCGCCGAGGCCGCCCGTCTGGCCGCCGAGGAGGCCGCGCGCAACCCCGCTCCCGCTCCGGTCGAAGTTGCAGCCGCCCCGGTGGTGGAGGCCAAGCCCGCCGCCGCTCCGGCCGCCGCCAAGCCGTCGGTTACTCCGACCCCGACCGCCGCCGCCGTCCCCACCCCGGTCACCAAGACCGCCGAGGAAGAGGAAGAGGAGGAGCGCGTCAAGCGCCCCGGCCGTCCGACTCCGAACAAGCCGGCCGCCGTGCCGAAGCGCGCCGAACCGCGCCGCCGCGAAGGCAAGCTGACCATCACCGCCGCCCTCGACGACGATGATCGCGGCCAGCGTGGCCGCTCCTTGGCCGCCGTACGGCGTGCCCGTGAGCGTGAGCGTCTCAAGCAGCTCCAGAAGAGCAGCGAGAAGGTTATTCGCGAAGTCATCATTCCCGAGACCATTGCGGTCCAGGAACTGGCCAACCGTATGGCCGAGCGTGGCGCCGACGTGGTCAAGAGCCTGATGCGCATGGGCATCATCACCAACATCAATCAGGTGATCGACGCCGACACCGCCGAGCTGGTGGTGGCCGAGTTTGGCCACAACTCCAAGCGCGTCGCCGAGTCGGATGTTGAAATCGGCCTGACCGGTGATGTCGATCATGAAGAGAAGCTGAGCCAGCGTGCTCCAGTCGTGACCGTCATGGGTCACGTCGATCACGGTAAGACCTCGTTGCTCGACGCTCTGCGCGCCACCGATGTGGTGTCGGGCGAAGCGGGCGGCATCACCCAGCATATCGGCGCCTATCAGGTGACCATGCAGGGCGGCCAGCGCATCACCTTCATCGACACTCCCGGCCACGAAGCCTTCACCGCCATGCGCGCCCGTGGCGCCAACATGACGGATATCGTGGTGCTGGTGGTGGCCGCCGATGACGGCATCATGCCGCAGACGGTCGAAGCCATCCGCCATGCCAAGGCCGCTGGCGTGCCGATCATCGTTGCCATCAACAAGATCGACAAACCCGACGCCAACACGGCCAAGGTGCGCCAGGAACTGTTGCAGCACGAGCTGATCACCGAAGATTTGGGCGGCGACGTGCTTGCCGTCGAAGTGTCGGCGAAGAAGCGGCTGAACCTTGAGAAGCTGGAGGAGGCGATCCTCCTGCAGGCCGAAATCCTCGATCTGAAAGCCAATCCCGAGCGCGCCGCGCAAGGTGTGGTCATCGAAGCCAAGATGGAGCGCGGCCGTGGGTCGATCGCCACCGTCCTGGTGCAGAAGGGCACCCTGAAAGTTGGCGACGTGTTCGTTGCCGGGTCCGAGTGGGGTCGCGTGCGCGCCCTGATCGACGATCACGGCAACAAGGTCAACTCCGCCGGTCCGTCCACTCCGGTGGAAGTGCTGGGCTTGCAGGGAACTCCGTCCGCCGGTGACGACTTCATCACCGTCGAGACCGAGACCCGTGCCCGCGAAGTCGCCGATTACCGTCAGCGCAAAGAGCGCGACGCCAAGGCGGTGGCCGGTGCCCGTGGCACTCTGGAAGAGATGTTCTCGCGCATCGCCGCCGGCGAAGCCAAGGAACTGCCGGTCGTCATCAAGGGCGACGTGCAGGGTTCGGTCGAAGCCATCGTCTCCACCTTGGAGAAGATGGGCACCGATGCGGTCAAAGTGCGCGTGCTGCACGCGGCCGTCGGCGCCATCAGCGAATCCGATATCACCTTGGCCAAGGCCTCCGGTGCTCTGGTCATCGGCTTCAATGTCCGCGCCAATCCGCAGGCCCGCGACATGGCCCGCCGCGACACCGTCGATATCCGCTACTACTCGATCATCTACGATGTGGCCGACGATCTGCGCAAAGCCCTCACCGGCATGCTCGACCCGACCCTCAAGGAGCGTTTCCTCGGCAATGCCGAAATCCGCGAGGTGTTCAACATCACCAAGGTCGGCAAGGTTGGCGGTTGCTTCATTACCGAAGGCATCGTCAAGCGCGGCGCCAAGGTTCGCCTGTTGCGCGACAACGTGGTCATCCATACCGGATCGCTGGCTCAGCTCAAGCGCTTCAAGGATGATGTCAAGGAAGTGCGCGACGGCTACGAGTGCGGCATGTCGTTCGAGCATTACAACGACATTCAACCGGGCGACATCATCGAGTGCTACGAGATCGAGGAGATTGCCGGTACCCTGTAAGGGGGGCGGCAATCCTTTCTCGCCGGAGGTCGTACCATGAGCCGTGGGCAAAAGCCGCCGAGCCAGCGTCAGCTGCGCGTCGGTGAAGAGCTTCGGCATGTCATCGCCACCATCCTGGAACGCGGAGAAATCCGCGATCCGGATGTGGCGGGCAAGCCTGTTACCGTCACCCAGGTCAGCATCAGTCCCGATCTGCGGAATGCCACTGTATTCGTCGTACCCTTGGGCGGCGGCGAGTGCAAGGCGTTGATCAAGGGTTTGAAACGCGCCAGTCCCTATGTTCGCCACGAAGTGTCGAAGATGGTGGATTTGCGCATGATGCCCAACTTCACCTTTGCCGAAGACAATACTTTCGACAAGGTCAGCCGCATCGAGGCGCTGTTGCACAGCCCCGAAGTGCGCCGCGACATTGAAGGTCACCGCGAGCCCGAGCCGTTCGACGACGAGAGCCATGCGATCGACGACGACGAGGGCCGTGACGATGGGGCGTAAGCGGAACGGCCTGCCGATCAATGGCTGGCTGGCGATCGACAAGCCGTTGGGGATGAACTCGACGGCGGTGGTGGCGGCGGTGCGCCGTATGACTGGGGCCGCCAAGGCCGGTCACGGCGGTACTCTCGATCCGTTGGCGACCGGCATTCTGCCGATTGCCTTGGGCGAAGCGACCAAGACCGTCGCCTATGTGATGGACGGCACCAAGACCTATCGTTGGCGGGTGACTTGGGGTGAATCGCGCTCGACCGACGACGGCGAGGGCGTGGTCACCGCAACCAGCGATGTCCGCCCCAGCCGCGAGCAGATCCTCGCCGCCCTGCCCGCCTTCATCGGTGAAATCGAACAGGTGCCGCCGGCCTATTCGGCGGTCAAGGTCGACGGCAAGCGCGCCTATGATTTGGCCCGCGCAGATCAGGTGGTCGAACTCAAATCCCGTATCGTCCGCATCGACCGCTTCGAACTGGTGGAATTGACCGACGACTATGGCGAGTTCGAGGTGGCCAGCGGCAAGGGCACCTATATCCGCTCGCTCGCCCGCGACCTGGCATTGGCTTTGGGAACAGTGGGATACGTCTCAATGTTGCGCCGCACCAGCTGCGGACCCTTCAACGAGGGCAATTCGATTTCCCTGGATAAGCTCGAAGACTTTGGGCATAGTGCCGCGTCTGCGAACTTAGTGCTTCCTGTCGAGACCGCGCTGGACGACATCCCGGCCCTGGCCCTGACGGAAGATGAGGCCCGCCGCCTGCAGAGCGGGCAGTCCGTGTCGATTCTTCGACTGGCTGCGCGCTCGCCTTTACCGACCATATCCGCCGGACAAACCGTGCGCGCCATGGCCGACGGGCGATTGGTGGCGTTGGCCCGCATCGAAGCCGGAGAGATCCGCTCGGTGCGTGTTATGAATCTTTAGACTGTAGGAGTCCCCGATGTCGATTACTGCCGAGCGTAAACAGGAAGTCATCAAGGAATACGCGACCACCGGTCTCGATACCGGTTCGCCCGAAGTGCAGGTCGCCATTCTGTCCGAGCGTATTCGGAACCTGACCGAGCATTTCAAAGAGCACAAGAAGGACTTCCATTCGCGGCGCGGTCTGCTGATCATGGTTGGTCAGCGTCGCCGTTTGCTCGACTACCTCAAGGCCAAGAACACCGCTCGTTACGAGCAGCTCATCGCCCGCCTCGGCCTGCGCAAGTAGGCCATTCTTCGGTGGCGCCGCGGCCTTCATGGTGAAGGCCTGGCCGGCACGTGTTGCGGACCCGCGCGGGGACTATCCTCGCGCGGGTAACGGCATATCGGCCCTTCGCTTCGGGCCAGCCGAACCTTGTCCGCAGGCACTGCCACACGAATGAGCCGCTTCAGGGCATGCCTGGGCCGTGACAATCCGGTCACCGGCCCGTTGGGATAAGGAAAAATCTGTATGACCATGTTTAAATCCTACCGTAAAGAGCTTAGCTGGGGCGGTCGCAAGCTGGTCCTCGAGACCGGCAAGATCGCACGCCAAGCCGACGGTGCCGTTCTGGCGACCTATGGCGAGACCTCCGTGCTGTGCACCGTGGTTGGCGCCAAGACCGTCAAGCCGGGCATCGACTTCTTCCCGCTGACCGTGAATTACCAGGAAAAAGCCTTCGCCGCGGGCAAGATCCCCGGCGGCTTCTTCAAGCGCGAAGGCCGTCCGAGCGAGAAGGAGACCCTGGTCTCCCGCCTCATCGACCGCCCAATCCGCCCGCTGTTCGCCGCTGGCTTCCGCAACGAGACCCAGGTCGTCTGCACCGTGTTGTCGCATGACCTGGAGAACGACCCGGACGTCGTCGCCATGATCGGCGCCTCGGCCGCTTTGACCATTTCGGGCATTCCCTTCATGGGTCCGATCGCCGCCGCCCGCGTCGGTCTGATCGAAGGCGCCTATGTGCTGAACCCGACCTCCGAGCAGGTCGCCCAGTCGAAGCTGGATCTGGTCGTCGCCGGCACCGTCGAAGGCGTGCTGATGGTCGAGTCCGAGGCCAAGGAGCTGTCGGAAGACACCATGCTGGGCGCCGTGACCTTTGGTCATGACAGCTTCCAGGTGGTCATCAAGGCCATCATCGAGCTGGCCGAGCAGTGCGCCAAGGAGCCCTGGGCTCTGGTCCCGCCGGCCCCCGAACTGACCACCGTGCGCGCCAAGTTCGTCGCCGCCGGCATCGACGCCGCTTTGACCGACGCCTATAAGATCGTCGTCAAGCAGGAGCGTTACGCCAAGGTCGCCGAAGTCAAGAAGGCCGCCATCGCCGGCCTGGGCACTGACAACGACGCAGAGCTGAAGGTTGCCGGCGAAGTGTTCAAGGGCCTCGAGTCCGACGTCGTGCGTGGCACCATCCTGAAGACCGGCGTGCGTATCGACGGCCGCGACACCAAGACCGTCCGCCCGATCGAAGCCGAAGTCGGCGTGCTGCCGCGCGCCCATGGTTCGGCGCTGTTCACCCGTGGCGAGACCCAGGCTTTGGTCGTGGCCACCCTTGGCACCGGTCAGGACGAGCAGATCATCGATGCGCTGGCGGGCGAGTACCGCGAGCATTTCATGCTGCACTACAACTTCCCTCCCTATTCGGTGGGTGAAGCCGGTCGTATGGGCTCGCCGGGCCGTCGTGAGATCGGCCATGGCAAGCTGGCTTGGCGCGCCATTCACCCGACCCTGCCGGAAAAGGCCAACTTCCCCTACACCCTGCGTCTGGTGTCCGAGATCACCGAGTCGAACGGCTCGTCGTCGATGGCCTCCGTTTGCGGTGGTTCCTTGGCGATGATGGATGCCGGTGTGCCGCTGCCGCGCCCCGTCGCCGGTATCGCCATGGGCCTGATCAAGGAAGGCGCCGAGTTCGCCGTGCTGTCCGACATCCTCGGCGACGAGGATCACCTGGGCGACATGGACTTCAAGGTGGCTGGTACCGAAGCGGGCGTGACCGCTCTGCAGATGGACATCAAGATCACCTCGATCACCAAGGAGATCATGGAGATCGCCCTGGGTCAGGCCAAGGAAGGCCGTCTGCACATCCTGGTTGAGATGTCCAAGGCGATCGACCATGCGCGTGACGCGGTGTCGGGCAATGCTCCGCGCATCACCACCTTCCAGATCCCCAAGGACAAGATCCGTGAAGTGATCGGCACCGGCGGTAAGGTCATTCGCGAAATCTGCGAGCAGACCGGCGCCAAGATCGACATCGAAGACGACGGCACCATCAAGGTTGCTTCGTCCGATACGGAAGCCGCTCAGAAGGCCATCGATTGGATCAAAGGCATCGTCGCCGAGCCCGAGATGGGCGTGATCTACAATGGTAAGGTGGTCAAGGCCGTCGATTTCGGCGCCTTCGTCAACTTCCTCGGCTCCAAGGACGGCTTGGTCCACGTGTCCGAATTGGCGCCCCAGCGCGTCAACAAGGTCACTGACGTGGTCAATGTCGGCGATGCGGTCAAGGTCAAGGTCATCGGCTTCGATGATCGCGGCAAGGTCAAGCTGTCGATGAAGCAGGTCGACCAGGCGACTGGCGAAGATCTGGTCAAGAAGGCGGAAAAGACCGAGGCGTGAGCCAACTGATCCTGCCACGGGTGATCGGTCATCGCGGCATTGCCGCGAGCGCGCCGGAAAACACCCTGGCGGGATTTCGTTGCGCCGCCGCGCAGGGCGTCGCCATGGTCGAACTGGATGTTCAGTTGACCAGCGACGGCGTGCCGGTGGTGTTTCACGACGATGCTTTGGAACGGACGACCGACGGCCAGGGGCTTCTCTGCGAGACTCCTTTGGCCGTCCTTCGCCGCTGTGATGCCGGGGCCTGGTTTGGTCCCGGTTTCGCCGGTGAAATGGTGCCAACCTTGGCCGAGGCGATCACCGTGATCGTCGAGCTTGGCTTGGGTTTGAACATCGAGGTCAAAGCCGACGAAGATCGGGGTGCCGCGACGGCGCAGACCGCTTTGGCGGTGGTGCGGTCGCAGTGGCCCGCAGGTCGGCCAGCGCCTCTGCTGTCCAGTTTTTCCCGCTCGGCGCTTCGTGCCGTAGCCGAAATGATGCCGGACTGGCCACGCGGACTGTTGGTTGGCGCTTTGCCGGACGATTGGGCCAAGGCAGTGCAGAGCCTGGGATGTGTGGCGGTGCATGCCGATCATCGGCGGCTGAATCCGAGGCGAGTGCACGCGGTTAAGGATGCCGGTGTTCTTTTGCTGGCGTACACGGTCAATCGGGCGGATCATGCGGATCGGCTGTGGAGTTGGGGTGTGGACGCGGTGTTCTCCGACCACCCCGAACGGCTGGGACATCCCCTGTTTCAGCCCGAGTTGGAATGACTCGCGAATACAGCCTGTAGTCAAAGCCGCGCCCTTTCGATATATGAAGGGCCGGTGTAAGGTGCGGAGCCGACAAGGCGCGCCGTAAGTGGAGTGGACGTCGACGTGAAACCCCTCAAGACTCTGGTCATTTCGGGCCGTGAAGTCCTCCCACTGGTCGAGGGCGGCAAGGGCATCTCTGTCTCCAATGGAGAAAGCTCCGGCGCTTGGGCCGCGGCTGGTGCCGTCGGTACTTTTTCCGGCGTCAACGCCGATTTCTACGACGAGAACGGCAAGTTCATCGCCGTCACCTATCAAGGCAAGACGCGCCGTGATCGGCATGACGAGCTGATCGCCTACGCTATTCGCGGCGGCATCGCCCAAGCCCGCATCGCCCACGACGTGTCGGGCGGCAAAGGCCGCATCCACATGAACGTGCTGTGGGAGATGGGCGGCGCCGAAGCCATCCTGGAGGGCGTCCTGGAAGGCGCCAAGGGGTTGGTGCATGGCGTGACCTGCGGTGCCGGCATGCCCTACAAGGTGGCCGAGATCGCCGCGCGTTATGGCGTCCATTACTACCCCATCGTCTCGTCCGCCCGCGCCTTCAAGGCGTTGTGGAAGCGCGCCTACCACAAATTCCCCGACCTTTTGGGCGGCGTGGTCTATGAAGACCCGTGGCTGGCTGGCGGTCATAACGGGTTGTCCAATTCCGAAGACCCGCAAGCGCCGCAGGCTCCGTTACCGCGCGTGCGCGAGCTGCGCACCGCCATGCGCGACTGCGGTGCGCCCGAAGTGCCGGTGTTCATGGCCGGCGGCGTCTGGTATCTGCGCGAATGGGATGACTTCCTGGATAATCCGGAGGTCGGCCCGATCGCCTTCCAGTTCGGCACGCGTCCGCTGCTGACCCAGGAAAGCCCGATCTCGCATGCCTGGAAGGATCGCCTACTCAATCTGAAGCCCGGCGATATCCTGCTGCACAAATTCAGCCCGACCGGCTTCTATTCCTCGGCGGTGCGCAACGGCTTCATCGAGGAGTTGTGCCAGCGGTTGGAGCACCAGATCGCCTACAGCTCCGAGGCCATTGGCGAGCACACCGCCGAACTGCCGATCGGCGCGCGCGGCCGTCTGGTTTATGTTACGCCGCATGACAAGGAACATGCCGAGGGCTGGATCAAGCAGGGCTTCTCCGACGCCTTGCGCAGCCCCGATTCGACCCTGGTGTTCGTCACCCCCGAACGGGCGGAAGTCATTCGCCGCGATCAGGTCGCCTGCATGGGTTGCCTGTCGGCCTGCGGCTTCTCCAACTGGCAGCAGAACGAGGCGGGCACCACCGGCAAGAAGGCCGATCCGCGCAGCTTCTGCATCCAAAAGACCCTGCAAAACGTCGCTCATGGCGGCGATCTTGAAAATGAGCTGATGTTCGCCGGGCATTTCGCCCATCGTTTCGCCACCGACCCGTTCTATGCCGACGGCTTCATTCCGACGGTCGGGCAGTTGGTCGAGCGTCTGCGCACCGGGGACTAAGGTTTGGTTTTGTCTTCCGGCCGCCGCCACCGTCGTTCGACGGGACGCGGCGGCCGGTTATGACGTTGGTTGGCGACGTCCACCGGCCGCATGGCTACCGCTCGCAGAATTGTGCGGGCCGACTTGAACCCGATATGGATCAAGTCCAATTAGTAGCTATTGGCATTGGAAGATATAAACAAATCTTAAATTCACACCCTGGTGCGGGATACAACAGTATCATGAACGTCATGTGCCAACGCCCCTTCACGCAAGCTCTTGATCGTCTGCGCGCCGCTGGCTTGCGGCCGACACGCCAGCGTCTGGCGCTGGCCAAGCTGCTGTTCGACGGCTGTGACCGCCATATCTCGGCCGAGCAATTGCATGGTGAAGCCTTGGGCAGCAATATCCGGGTATCGCTGGCGACCGTCTACAACACCCTGCATCAGTTCACCGATGCCGGAATGTTGCGGGAAATCGTCGTCGATGCGGGGCGATCCTATTTTGACACCAACACCTCCGACCACCATCACTTCTTCTTCTCGACCAGCGGCCGTTTGGAAGACATTCCCGGCCACATGGTGGCGGTGACCAAGATGCCCGACGCTCCGGCCGGCACCGAAATCCAGCGCGTCGATGTGATCGTGCGCCTGAAGGGCTGAGCCGGCGTTTTCCTGTCATGACCTCGCTTCGCCACCGCCTGAAAGCCCTGCTAAGCCCGCCCTTGGTTATTCTTGGCGCGCTGATCGTTCTGCTGGAAGAGGTGCTGTGGGCTGGGCTGGGCCGCCTGATGGCGCGGCTGGCCCATTTGCCGCAGGTGGCGCGCGTGGAAGCCGCGATCGGGCGTCTGCCGCCCTATCCCGCCATGGCGCTGTTCCTGCTGCCCGTGGCCGTCATCGTGCCGGTGAAGTTGGGCGCCGTGTGGCTGATCACCCAGGGGCGGGTCGGGCAGGGTGTGCTGCTGATCCTGGCGGCCAAACTATCCGGCATGGCGATCCTGGCGCGGCTCTATGCGCTGTGCCGTCCGTCCTTGTGCCGTCTGAACTGGTTCGCCAGGCTGGAGGCGATGCTGCTGCGCTGGAACGCCTGGGCGCATGCGTTGATGGATGAGCTGCCGCTGTGGCGCCAGACCAAGACGCAAGTGCATGCCGCCGTCGCCGCCGTCAAGACGGCGCTGTCCGGCAGTCCCGGTTGGCTGGCACGCCGCATGCGCGCCGCCATCAGGCTGGCGCGGGCGCAGGTGAACCGCTAACCTTCGCCATCATGTCGCCGCATTTTAGAGCGACAGCCAAGGCTCGGCGTGGCGAAAGGATGTCCTGTGTTTCCATATCGTGGCGTGATCGTTCTGGCGGTCGTGGCCCTGTTGCTGATCGGTGCGGCCGGGTCGCCCGCCTGGGCGCATCCGCATGTCTGGGTTGACACCACCGTCACAGCCCTGGTCAAGGACGGCAAGGTGGTGGCGCTACGCCAGGATTGGTCGTTCGACGAGGATTTCAC
>DATGZW010000042.1:0-2030 GCA_035297005.1 Patescibacteria group bacterium | reverse complement strand
TGGATACCTGGCCTGCCGACGCGGCGGCGGCGGAACTCCGGCGGGCGAGCTGCTACGCCATGCTGACCCGAGGGATGGAGATGGGCCGGTTCCTCGCCTGGCACGAGGGCGGCAACGGCTAATGCCCTTGGCAACGGGCGGCTGTTATTGCTAAGGTCGCTCAACCGCACCCCCTAAGCCAGAGAGCCCCCGTGCCCGTCAGCCTCGACTCGACGATTGCCCAATCTCCCCTGTGCCTGAGCGCCGACGTGGAGCAAGAGGTGGTCCTGATGGCCGTCGAACGCGGCCTGTACTTCGCCCTGGACCCCATCGGCAGCGACGTCTGGCGCCGCATCGCCCAACCCCGCAACGTCAAAGACCTCTGTGGCGCCCTGCTGGCCGATTACGACGCCCCCCTGGCCTCCATCGAAACCGACGTGCTGGCCCTGCTGGACACCCTGGCCGAAGCCGGAGTCGTGGACGTCAAATAATCCGCCAGCCGCAACGCCAACGCCACGATCGCAAACGTCGGACAGGCCGACCCCGAGGTCGGGAACACCGAGGCCGAGGCGATGAATAGATTGTCGGTCCCAAACACCCGGCAATCATGGCCCACCACGCCTTGCGACGGCGCGGACGCGATGGGCTGTCAGCGCGGAGTTGCCAAGAAGATCATTGATAAGAAAGGGGAGTATATTCTCTCCCTCAAAGGGAAGCAGGGGACCCCGCCAAACTTGACAACAATGCGGGACCCGCGCACTATCCCGGCCGCGCCAAACCGGTCTGAAAGGCGCGGATTCGCCGCGCCAAAACATCCTTCATTCATCGTCACTCTGAGGGCAAGCCATGCATCCTTCCTTCCACGATCTCCGCATTCCCTTGTTCTGGAAGCTGCATGAGGCTTGGAACGGCGCCAGCCTTCTTTCGATCGAACGCTTCTATAACCTCTTCAACTGCGTAAACTATATCGAAGATGCCGGTATCGAAGGAGCGATTGTCGAGTGCGGCGTCTATAAGGGCGGCTCCGTGGCCTTCGAAGCGTCTCTACTGAAGTCGCGCGGCACCACCGACCGGCCGTTCTACCTGTTCGATACCTTTGATGGCTTTCCCGACGATATCGAGGATGTGTCCTTCAACGGCGAAAAGCTGACCCGCGACGTCTGGGTCACTGAGAATTTCCGCCAGATCACCGAACGCAATTTGACGCGTAGCGGCTATCCGATGAACAATTTCAATCTTGTACCGGGCTTCGTCGAAGACACCCTTCCCGCCCAGGCTCCGGAAAAGATCGCGCTGCTACATCTGGATACCGATTACTACCGCTCGACCCTGCACGAGTTGAATCACCTCTATCCCCGGCTGGTGTCGGGCGGCGTTCTCGTCATCGACGATTACGGCCATTTCGATGGCGCGCGCCAAGCGGTCGATGAATACATCGCCGAGAACAAGCTGTCCTTGCTGCTGAATCGCGTCGATTACTCCGGCCGCGTCGCCATCAAGCCGTAACGCCACGGTCGTTACTCCACTGCCAGCTGGGCATCTGGTTCCGCTGGCAGTGGGTGACGCGCCGTGGCTGCCCTAACGCACCGCCGACGGCTCCGTGTCATAGGGTTCGGCATAGATCGCTTGCAGCCGCGCCAGCCCATTGGCTGGCGGCTCGGCTGGATCGATCACCACTAAATTGCCAATGCTCGCCCGCTTTCCGCCCAGGCTGCGGGCCGTGGCCAATGACGGCACGATCCAGCAATCGATGAACGGGCTGGAAAGCTTCAGCAACAGGCGCCGACCGGCCAGACCGGTCGAATGCTCATCATCGACGATGCTCCACACCCGGCGCGGCACCCAGCGCAGGCGCAAAAATAAATCGAACACGACTCTGTCGGATCCCGCCCCCCACAAATGCAGAATGCGCGGCAATTCCGCCGGCAGCACCGCCGCCAGACGGTCCAATTCATCCGGCAACACCAACGTAATCCGCCGAGACGGATCGGCGGCGGTCAGTTGCGCGGCGGCGGCTTGGGCGGCGACGGCGGCGCGCGGTTCCAGCGCCA
>DATGZW010000041.1:0-3702 GCA_035297005.1 Patescibacteria group bacterium | reverse complement strand
TTTCGGCCTCGCTCTGGGAAATTTTCGAACCCACGGCAATACTTTTCAACCTGCTCGATATAGGCCATGGCTCGATCATCACCAGCGAATTCGCTGATGAAATGGTACAGTTGCAGCAGATCGTCCTCCGCCTCTGGTGCGAAGACGACCTTATGTGGCACTGCCAGAATCTTTCAGGCGTTGGGCGTGAAGCGAGCGAATTTTCTCAAAGACTTGATCCGCCGGGATGGCGCGGTCTGGGTCGGCCTGCATGGCGGCTGCGACCGGCACGACTTCCTCGCGCAACCATCGCTCAATAGCCGCATCACGTTCCTGCAGGGCGCGCAAGCCCGCTCGAATCACTTCGCTGCTGGTGGCGTAGGTGCCGGATGCGACAAGGCTGTCGATATAGTTAGACTGCTCACTAGGCAGGCTGAATGTTCGTTTTTCGGCAGCGGCCATGAACCGATCCTCCATCAAGACGCCCAAGCCATAGTATGATTTTATCACACCGATTGCCAGAAGGACAAGCGAGGGCTCTCGCGCAATTTGGAGGCACAGGCGCTCCTTCGCGCTCGGTCTTTGCCGAGCAATCGGCGGAATGTCACCTCTCTGGGCGTCAAGGGCGGGGCGGATTATGCGCTCTCGGTACGGGCCGCAACGCCGTCAGGCGCGATGCGCGTCCCCTCCCCGTTGTATGACCGTCTGGAATAGCTCTTGGACCTTTAGTCTATAACCTGAACCATTATAAGGGAGCGGAAACACTCCCTCCGGATTTCCGCCATTTTCGGCGCATCTCTGGCGGTTGGCTTCGGCCGCTAGGAGGTCTGCGACGGCCGGAGGCCGGGAAAAGAAGGGAAGAACCTTCTCTGTAGTTCGGATGACCTGACCGATGATCCATCCCCAGGTGTTATGCGCAAGCTCGGTGACGATATAGCCGAATTCGCGGAGTTGGCGGAGATAGCCCTGCACGGTCTTGACATGCACGCCCAGGAGCTTCGCCAGCCCGGCCTTGATGATCGGCTCGCCCTTTTGCTCCAGGGCGCAGATCAGGCGACAGCAGGCCTTGGCGTTGGGCGAAAGGCGGGTGTCGCAGTCGATCTCCACCGACATCGCCCGCACATACATGCGGGGGTTGGGGGCGGGCGGCGGATCGTTGCGACGCTTTGGTCTCTGTCGGTGCGTGCCTGCCTTCTGGGCGTCCCTGGCGCGCTGGCTGCGAACGGCTTGCTCTTCAGCACGACGGAAGACCGTCTGTACTTCATATTCCGATATCGGGTTGTCAGCGATGAATATCGCCCGCTCTGCGGCGACGGCTTGGGCGAGTTGTTGGGTGCGCTGCGCCTGTCGCGCGGCTTTGCGCGCGTGGTAGGCTGACGTAAGGCTATTGGCGGATTCCCCTGGTTTCTGATATTCTGCGAACGCAGTTACGCCGTTAGGCGTCACCGCGCGGGCGGCCGTCGCCGCACCCATCTCTTCCATCTGTGCCAGCAGATAAAATTAACGGGTGCCGGCGGCGGTCGAATCCGCCGTGCTGCGGTAATCTACGGGCTGCGCAGTCCCCGCCATCTTGATAGATGCATTTCGTGCGCCTGAGCGAGGGCAATGCAGCCATTGAGAGAGGCCGTTTCGCTGATTTTGGCGCGTTGATGCTAGACGCTCGCCCGATAACCCATTGATATCAATAGCCGTGAACGATGCCGGAACAGCGTATAGCGGCCCTTGATTCTCAACGAATCGCGCCTTCCTGAAAATCGCAGTGTCGGCGGTTCGACTCCGTCCCCGGGCACCACTATAAACCCCTGAAAGCAAACCGCTTTCGGGGGTTTTCCATTTCTGGGGTTGAGGGGCTCCCTGTCATCGGCTGCCGAGCAGGGTGATGATCTCTTGGGTGGCGCCGGTTTCGCCCAGCCGCGGGAAGATCCGCGTGATGCTGTTGAGGTGAGCCTCGGCGCTCATGTCGGTCATGGCGTCGATGGCCAGGGTGACGTTGAAATCGTGCTCATGTGCCTGACGCGCGGTTGATTCGACGCCGATGCTGGTGGCGATGCCGGCGATCACCACTTGGGTGACGGCCAGCGTCGTCAGATGCCGCGCAAGGTCGGTGCCGGTGAATGCTCCCCAGCTTCGCTTGGTCACCAGATGGTCCTTCGGCTGGTGGTTCAACTCGAGGACCAGATCGCTCCACTCGGCGGGTGGCTCGCCAAGCCGGCGAGGCTGTTCCGTCCGCCCCGCTGCGCCGCCGGCGACGGTGACCAGCACGACCGGCAGGCCGTGGCGGCGGAAGGCGGCGGCTAAGGCTGCTGCTTGGTTCACCACCGGGCCGACCGGGTGCGCGGTGGGAAGAGCGACGATGCCCTTTTGCAAATCGACGATGATCAGCGCGGCTTTTGCGTCAAGCGTGGTTACGGCCATGCTGTTTGTCCTTCCGGTGATAGGGGCGGCGTCAGTCGCGCCCAGGGATCGTCGAGGCGTCTTTCACCCGATAAATATCGAAGAAGCTGCCTCGCCGCAGCAGGTCCAGCCGCTGTGGCAGCAATGGGTCCGGGCTGCCGGTGCGGAACCAGACCAGGTAATCGGCAGTGCTTTCCCAGTTGCGCAACTCGTCGTCGCCGGGCAGGGGAGTGCCGTGGCTGGCGGCCAGCAGGGCGGCGCGGCTGGGGATGAAGGCGGCTGGCGGCCACAGCGTGGCATAGGGTGGGGTGAAGCTGACGATGCGGGTGGTGGTGAAGAACTGCGGCACATAGGCGTGGCGGTCGGTGACCGTCAGAATGCCGATGCCCGGATGGCGCGAGGTCAGGCAGGGCGTCGGTTCCAGCCCCAGCGGTTCCGCCGCCAGGACCACCCGGCTGCCGTCCTTGATGATCGGCAGGGCGGCGCGGAATTCCTCGATGTCCAGGGTGCAGGCGCGCATCTCGCGGTCGACGGCGACGCCTCGGACAGCGGCCACGGCGACCAGTCCAGCCAGTACCAGGGCACCCCAGCGGCGACGGTCGGCGGCTGGCTCGAAACCGGCGAGGAGCACCAGCAGCGCCACCAGCGGCAGGCGGACATGCAGGCCCCAGACTCCGCGAAATTGCACCGGCATCGCCAGCGATACCGCCAGCAGAACCAGCACCGGCATCAGTGCTGCCGGAGCCAGCCTGCCGACCCGCAACCGCACGGCGGCGATCGCCAGCAGGCAGCAGGCGACGAAGCAGCCTTTGTCGAAGGCGTTCATGTTGAACAACAGCGGCGACATCAGGGCCATAACCCGCGCCGCCGGTCCTCCGTCAAGGCTGGCGGTGGTGGCGGCGTCCGGCGGCGGGGCGTGCAGCAGGATCAGCGCCGAGGGGATCAATTGCGCCGCATAGATCGCCCAGCGTCGCGCGTTGGCGAGGCGTAGCGACTGGGGGCGGCCCAACTCATAGGCTCCGCCGAGCAGGGCATAGACGCCGAAGCCGAACAGATGGCACAGGGTGACGATGACGCCGCCGAGCAACCCCACGGCCAGACGGGCTATCGGGCGGTCGCGCAGGGCAATCCAGCCGGCGAACAGCAGCAAGGCCGCGCCGATGGAAAAGACATAGCTGAGCAGTCCCAGCGACACCGGATAGCTGTAGAGGAACGGCAGCACCGCCAGCGGCATCCAGCCGACGCGGCCCAATAGACTGCGGCGCAGGGCGATCATGCCAAGGAACAGCAGGCTCAGGCAAGCGAACAGGAACAAGCGTCCAGCCTGTT
>DATGZW010000040.1:0-2851 GCA_035297005.1 Patescibacteria group bacterium | reverse complement strand
AACACCATGCCAAGCCGGGGCGCTCCGGACCAGCTGACCTGTCCCTGGTAGTCGTCGTCGAGCCCGGCGACGATGGCCAGCAAGGTCGATTTTCCGCAGCCCGACGGCCCCGACAGCGCCACCACCTCGCCGGCGGCCAGGGAAAAGCGGATGTCGCCCAGCACCGCTTGGCCGGTGCTCCAGCTTTTGGCGTGGATATCGACGCTCAGGCGATCAGGCTTTCCAGCGGGCGACACGGCGGTCCATCCAAGTCAGCAGGGATATCTCGATGGCATGGATCACCACCATGAAACTGGCCGCATAAGCCAGGATATGGGTGATGTCGAGCATCTGGAAATAGACGTTCAACTGGAAGCCGATGCCACTGGAGCGGCCCAGCAACTCAACCAGCAGGACGATCTTCCACACCAGCGACAGCCCCGACCGTGTCGCCGCCAGCAGATAGGGCGCCAGTTCGGGCAGGATCACATGCACCAGCCGCAGGCGCGGTGAGAAGCGGAAGATCTGAGCCATTTGCGCCAGATTGCGGTCGCGCTGCCGCCCGCCCTCGCGCAGGATCACCATGACATTGGGCAGCTTACTCAGGGTGACGGCGATGATCGCCGCCGGCTCGCCCAGTCCCAGCCACACATAGGCGAGGATTGCCACCACCATCGCCGGCATGTTCAGCAACAGTTGCAGCCATGGATCCAGCCAGCGGTTCAGTCGGGGCGATGCCGCCATGGCGCTGCCGAGAATGCCGCCGATGGTCATCGCCAGACAAAAGCATACGGCAACCCGCAGCAGCGTGGCGGCCAGATGGTGAAGAAGCGCACCGTGGACCGTCTCGGCGACCAACGCCTCCAGCACCGCTTGCGGTGTCGGCAATAGCGGACTTTGCGCGGCGGTGGCGGCGACCTGCCAAGTCAGCAGCAGCATCGCCGAGGGTATCAGCCGGTGCGTCCACAGCGGAGTCATGGGGAGGCGTTTTGCCAGAAGGTGCCAGGGGTAATGTCGGTGGCTCCGCCGGTCAGTTCAGCCCCGCCGGTTTCAGCTAGCACGGCGAACAGGCGGGAGGCTTGAGCTTGGTCGGCGGCGCCGCGACGCGGGGCGATGCCGGCGCGAAAGCGGTCGCGCAAGGCGGCCAGAGTGGCGTCGTCGGGGGCTCCGGTCAGGGTGCGCAGGCGATCCCATTCGTCATTTGCCGCCATCACCCGGTCAGCCTGGTCGATGGCGCCCAGCACGCGGGGCAGGCCGCCGGGATGGGCCGCCAGCCAGGATTCGGTGACCGCGTAGCCGATCATCGCCACTGGCGGGGTGAAGCCCAGGCCGGTCATTACCTCGTCCATCGTCACCACCGGGCGACAGCCGCCGACGGTCAGTCTCGCCGCATAGGGCCAGAAGGTCAGCACCGCATCAATGCGTCCCGCCGCCAATTCCTGCGACAGCAAGGGCGGCGCGCCATAGACCGCTTCGACATGGTCGGCCAGATCGTGACCAAGGACGCGGCGGCTATAGGCGCGCAGCAGCAGCCAGGATTTATCGTTCGGCCCGCCGGCGATGCCCAGGCGATGGCCTTCCAACTCGGCCAGACTGTGGATTACCGAGCCCGCCGGCACCATGACGTCGCCCAGCGCCGAGGAATGGGGAATGAAGACGATCTTCTGCCCGGCCCGCCGTTGACGCGACACCCACAGCCAGTCGGAGAGGATGGCGTCGACTCCACCCGCCTGCAATGCCACCTCGCCGGCGGCGGGATTGGCCAGTTCGACGGTGTCGAGGACCACTCCAGCGGCATTGTCCAGGCCATGCGTGCGGATACTGTCGATCTCCCAAGCGCCGCTGCCGAACTTGACCAGCCCCAGGCGCAAATGATCCGGCTCGGTAGCATTGGCGGAGACCAGCGGTGCTGCGGCGAAGGCCAGGGCCAGCAGCAAAGCGCGATAGCGTGCGAACATCAGTGGCCTCCGATCAATGGTCCAACAGTGTAGGGGCCAATGCCGGAGCCTCGATATTCGACTTTAGGACTGTTCCCAAACCCACGGAGACGGCCCTTTAATGGCAGGCTGTTGATAATAGAAAAGGGGCGATCTCATGCGGCTGATTGCGGCCTGTGTTCTGGCCTGTGTCCTGGTGTCTCCGGCCTTTGCCGAGGACGGCTATCGCCTGGACAACTACCGCGCTCCCACCCCGGCGGCGCTGGCTGGGGCGCGGGTCATCGACAGCGGCGAGGCGCAGGCGTTGTGGGCGGCGCATCACGCGGTGTTCGTCGATGTGCTGCCGGCGGTGCAGGGCGCCGGCATTCATCGCGGCCAATGGCTGCCGGCCAAGCCGCGCCGCGATATCCCCGGCAGCGCCTGGCTGCCCAATGTCGGCGCGGGGGTGCTGGATCCGGAAATCGAGAGCTATTTCCGCACCAATCTGGCCCGCCTCGCCAGCGACGGGCGGACGTCGCTGGTGTTCTATTGCCTGGCCGATTGCTGGATGTCGTGGAACGCCGCCAAGCGGGCGATGGCCTGGGGTTACACCAATGTCATCTGGTACCCCGAGGGCACCGACGGCTGGAGCCAGCGCGAATTGCCGCTGGACGACGCCATTCCGGTGCCGTTGCCTTAGAGTGGTGAGGTCTTAGGAAGGCGCTCCCCCGTGGTCATGCCCAGACTTGTTCCAGGCATCCACGCCGAGAGGGCGGAGACCGTTGACATTACTGGCAATATGGCGGAGTGGCGTGGGTAGCCGGGACAAGCCCGGCCATGACGAAAATGGGGTGCATAACCTTGATGCTCAGCGTCACACGCTGCGTCCCAGATGCGCATCGGGGCCGACCGGCGGCGGGCCGGCGGCGTCGAGTTCGGCGGTTTCCGCATCGGTG
>DATGZW010000039.1:0-2600 GCA_035297005.1 Patescibacteria group bacterium | reverse complement strand
CGTGGTGGAATGTCTGCTGACCCAGCCCGACGGGGAACTGCTGGGCTATGACGCCGACGGGCAGCCGCGTTGCGCCGCCTCGGCCTTGCCGCCGCAGCAAATCGCCGCCGCCGCCATGCTGCAAGCAGCGGCGTTGGACTTCGTCGCCGACTGGGCGAGGCTGCCGCCCATGCCGCCCGAGGACTCCGCCGCCCTCGCCCGCCAGGCGCTGACCCGCCTGGTTCTGCACCCCTTGCCCCACGAGGTCGCGGTGCTGGGCGACTGGCGGCACGCCGACGCCACCTCGCTCGACGGCGTCCGCCGCTTGGCCGAGGGACCATCCTCGCCCGATGCCCCGCGCGAGGCGACGCTGTGGCCGGCGGCGGCGGCCCTGCGCCACCAGGACGGCACCGGCTGAAATTTGTGTTGGGCAAGCCGCTATGGCATAGTGCTGATTGGCTTATCGCTCCCGTGAACTCTCTCCTGGATAGCCCATGACCCGTGCGCTCATCACCGGCATCACCGGCATGGTCGGTTCCCATCTGGCCGATTTCCTGCTTGCCAACACCGATTGGGACATCCACGGCCAATGCCGCTGGCGCAGCCCGCTGGACAACATCCGCCACCTGATCCCGCGCATCGACGCCAAGGAGCGGATGTTCCTGCACTATGCCGAGCTGCGCGATTCGGTGTCGCTGAACGAGTTGGTCAAGCGGACGCAGCCGCATTACGTCTTCCATCTGGCGGCGCAAAGCTATCCGACCACCAGCTTCACCTCGCCGCTGGACACGCTGGACACCAACATCCTGGGCACGGCGCGGCTGCTGGACGCGCTGCGGCAGGTCAATGACGAGTTGAAGCCGGTCATCCATGTCTGCGCCTCGTCGGAAGTGTTCGGCCGGGTCAGCCGCGACAAACTGCCGATCAACGAGGAATGCACCTTCCACCCGGCCTCGCCCTATGCGATCTCGAAGGTCGGCACCGATCTGGTCGGGCGCTATTACGCCGAGGCCTTTGGCATGACGGTGATGACGACCCGGATGTTCACCCATACCGGGCCTCGGCGCGGCGATGTCTTCGCCGAATCCACCTTCGCCAAGCAAATCGCCATGATCGAGGCCGGGCTGCAACCGCCGGTGCTGAAGACCGGCAACCTGGACTCGCTACGCACCTGGGCCGATGTGCGCGATGCCGTGCGCGCCTATTATTTGCTGGTGACCAAGGATCCGGTGGCCGGCGCGTACTACAATATCGGCGGCAATTTCTCCTGTTCGATCCGCGAGATGCTCGACCATTTGCTGGCGCATTCGACCCGCCAGGACATCCGCGTGGAAACCGATCCCGAACGGCTGCGCCCGGTCGATGCCGATCTGCAAGTGCCCGACACCAGCAAATTCGCCGCGCAAACCGGCTGGGCGCCGGAGATTCCGTTCGAGCGGACCATGGCCGATCTGCTGGATTATTGGCGCGAGCGGGTCCGCCTGGGTCTGATTTGCCCCAACCGCTAACCGCCGCCATGTTCATCGACGGCAAAACCATCCTTGTGGCCGGCGGCACCGGCCTTGCCGGCAGCGGAGCGGTGCGCGCGCTGCTGGCGGCATCGTCCAGCGTCCGCCAGCGGGTCAGCTTCCGCAGCCGCTGCGGCGCTTTCGTCGATGACCCGCGCGTGGAGTATGTCGAAGCCGATCTGACCGACCCGGCGCAATGCCGCACCCTGGCCACCGGCTGCGACGCCGCCGTGATGGCCGCCGCCTTCACCGCCGGCGCGCAATCCAGCCGCGACGAGCCGTGGCGGCAGGTCACCGAGAACGTGGTCATGGACGCCCGCCTGCTAGAGGCGTTCCACCACGAAGGCGTCCGCCGCGTCGTCTATGTCAGCACCGCCAGCGTCTATCAGGACTTCGACGGTTTCATCCGCGAAGATCAACTGGACTGGAACCGCGACCCGCCCACCGCCTATGCCGGTGTCGGCTGGGCCAAGCGCTATGGCGAGAAAGCCTGTCAGTTCTGGCACCACAGCACCGGCATGCAGGTCTTGATCGCGCGGTTGGCCAATGTCTTCGGCCCCTTCGCCAAATTCGCCCCGCAGCACTCGCATTTCATCGCCGCCACCATCCGCAAGGCGGTCGATCGCCTGGATCCCTTCGAGGTCTGGGGCAGCCCCAGCGTGGTCCGCGACGTGCTGTATGCCGATGATTTCGGCCGCGCCGTGGTCGCCATGCTGAACGCCACCGACACCGCCTTCGATGTCTTCAACATCGGATCGGGACGCCAGACCACGGTCGGCGAGGTGGTCGAGTGGTCGCTGCGCCATGCCGGCCACCACCCCTCGCGGCTGACCTTCGGCGAGACCGGGGCGGCCACCATTCCCTTCCGCGCCCTGGATTGCGGCAAGGCCCGCGCCGTGCTGGGATGGCAGCCGAGTGTGGACATCGAAGACGGCGTGCGGCAAACCATCGCCTGGTGGCGAGACAACAAAGAGACATGCACACGATGAAAACCGCAAAACACGATGCCATCGTTCTATCGAGTCAGAGCGAGAAGGAGACGCAGCAGGCGTTCCTTCAAACCTTCCGCGAGGCGCCGCTGCCCGACGACGAGGTGATTGCCAATCTGGGCAT
>DATGZW010000038.1:0-3943 GCA_035297005.1 Patescibacteria group bacterium | reverse complement strand
GGCATCTGGATATCCATCAACACCAGATCGAAGCCGCCCGGAGCCTGTCTGACCTGCTCAACCGCCTGACTGCCGTCGCCGGCGACGACCACCTTGGCCCCCCGCTCTTCCAGAATCAGCGTGGCGATTTCCTGGTTGATGGCGTTGTCTTCGACCAACAGCAGACGCAAACCGTCCAACCGGTCCTCGGCGCTGACGCCGCGTTCGGCGACCAGCGGCACCACACCGCCCAAGCGCCGAGCCTTGGCTTCGATGACGACGTTGAACAGCGACGAGGTGGTGACAGGCTTCACCAGCACCCCATCGAAGGCGTCGATATCGGCGGAGGTGAAGCGTTCATCGCGCTCGAACGGCGTAACCATGATGACGATCGGGGCCTGTGGCAGTGTGACGTCGCCCCGCATCGCGCGGCCAGTGTCCACGCCGGTCATGCCCGGCATCTGCATGTCGAGCAGCAGCACGTCGAAGCTGCGGCCGTCGCGGCCACAGGCGCGCAGCAGCTCGATCGCTTCCGCCCCCGAAGCGGCGCTGTCGCCACGCCAGCCCAGCGAGCGGACTGCCGACGACAACGCTTCGCGCGCCGTCGGATGATCGTCGACCACCAGAATGGACAGGCTTTGCTGACCCATTGCCGGCGCGTCGGCCTCGCCGCGCGAGCGCACCTCGAACGGCAAGGTGAACCAGAACTCGCTGCCCTCGCCCAGAACGCTGCTCACCCCCATGCCGCCCCCCATCATATCGACCAGCCGCTTGCTGATCGCCAGCCCCAAGCCGGTGCCGCCAAAGCGGCGCGTGGTGGTGGTGTCTGCCTGCGAGAACGGCTGAAACAAGCGGTCGCATTGTTCTTCGGACAGGCCGATACCGCTGTCGCGCACGGCGAAGCGCAAGGTCGCCTTGCCGCTATCATTGCCGACGAGATCAATGCGTACCGTCACTTCGCCGGTTTCGGTGAACTTGATGGCGTTGCCGGCCAGATTGACCAGAACCTGTTGCAGGCGCGACGGGTCGCCGATCAAATGGTTCGGCACATCGGCACTGCGGGCGATCACCAGTTCCAGATTCTTGGCGGCGGCGTTGATCGACATCAGGGTCGCCAAGCCGCTCAGAATGCCTTCCAACTCAAACTCGACGACCTCCAATTGCAGGTGGTTGGCCTCGATCTTCGAAAAGTCCAGGATATCGTCGATAATACCCAGCAGAGAACGCCCTGAATTCTGGATTTTATCGACATAATCGCGTTGGCGCGCGGTCAGGATGGTCTTACCCAGCAGATGGCCCAAGCCCAGCACCGCATTCATCGGCGTGCGGATTTCGTGGCTCATATTGGCCAGGAAGGCGCTCTTGGCCTGATTGGCCGCCTCGGCTCGCAGCTTGGCCTCGGCCAGCGCTGCCTCGGCGGCTTTGCGCTCGGTAATGTCCTGGATCTGCGAAACGAAGTGAATGAAGCCGCCGCGCTCGTCGCGCACCGCCGACACGCTCAGCAGGATCCAGACGATTTTACCCTGCTTGTCGAAATAGCGCTTTTCCATCTGGTAGCTGCCGCGCGCACCGTCCAACAGTTCACGCATGAAAGCCAGATCTGTCGCCAGATCGTCGGGATGGGTGATGTCCTGGAAGGTGAGGTTGAGAAATTCGCCCTCGCTATAGTGGAGAAAGTCGCACAGTGCTTGATTGACCTGCAACCAGTGACCATCGGCCGAGACCAGGGCCATGCCGATCGACGCCTCTTTGAACGAGGTACGGAACCGCTCCTCCGCCTCGCGCAGCTTCAGCAACTGGCGGCGGAAGCGGTACCACCACAGCACCGCCGCGACCAAGGCGCCGCCGACCAGGATGCCGCCACCAGCCAAGGCGGCGAACAGGGCGCGGCGGTCCTCTTCCATCCCCGTCAGGGCCGACAAATCGGCTTCGGCATGCAAGGTCAGCCCTTCCTCGGGCAGCGGCAGGCTCGACACCAGGGTACGGGTCCGCTTGGCCCCCAGCATGACGATATCAGGATGGCCGGCGATGTTGGCCGGCTCCATGGTCAGCATGTCGAATTGCGGCCGTTTGTATTGCAGCCGCCGCTCGGCGCTGCGGAGTCCCAGAACGGCGGCGTTCGGCAAAGCCAGGAACACCTTGTCGGGATCGTCGGCCAGGATCACCACCCCCTGGGCGTCCGTAACGAAGGCGCTGGCGTGCAGCACCTGTTGCGACACCGTCAGCAGATCGGCCTTGACCGCCACCACCCCGATCAGCTGTCCGTCGCGCAAGATTGGCGACGAGACGAACAGTCCGGGGATGTTGGTGCGCCGCCCAACGGCGAATTGCTTGCCAAAGACACCCTGCTTGGCTGATTTGAAGTAATCCCGGTCGGCGTAGTTCTCGCCAACCAGCGATTCTGGAGTGCTGAAATTGCTGGAAATCACGCATCTCCCGCTGGCATCCAGCACCCAGACAACATCGATACCCAGTTGACTGCTGAACATCTCCAGAAGAGCGCTGGCTTGCTGGCGCTCCACTTCCGTTCCTTCGCCCGCGATAACAGCACGAATAACAGGAACGGATGTGACCACTTTGGCGGCGCCGGCCAGATGACCCAGGGTCGAGGTAATATCGATGCGCATCCGGGCCAAGGAGATATCGTTGCTCCGCCGCGCCTGCGTCAGCAGTCCCTCGACTCGCTGATCGAACCACCAATTGCTGGCGACCCAAGCCGACACCACCACCAATGCCGACAGCAGCAGCAAGGCGGCAGACAGCATGCGCCAACCGCCGGTCGCGGTCTCGCCTTCTTTCCAGCGCTCCACCGCCATGGTCACCCCCCCCGAACGCATCCACACACCGCCCGGTTCCGGTGCGATCCTAAAGTGAAGCATAGCTGATGGCGCGTGACCAGAACAGGCGAAGCCTCGGCTTGTCGGCGGACCATGCTTAGGGATAAAACCATAAGGACGGCGCCGGGGACGGCAGCCGATGGGGGAACACCGCCGATGATGACGATTTTCCACGACCAGCACCGCGCCATGACTTGGATCGGCGGCGTCTTAGCGGTGCTGGGCATTCTGGCCGTGTTGTTCTGCCGATTTTTTCCCGCCGCCACGGCGCGCATCGTCAACCGCTTCGAGCGAACCCTGCGCATGGTGGTGCTGTTCGTCGTGGCGATCATCATCGCCGTTCTGCTGACGGTGGCCTTTGCCTGGCTGACCACCGGCTGAGCCACTCATACCACCCCTTGATGCGACACCCTGTCGGCTGTCATAGTCCGGTCATCACTAGGATCGTATCGTTAGGCGAGATTATGCAGACCCAGACTTTCCGCGCCATTTGCCCGGACACCAAGGAACTTCACGTTTTCCAGATCATCTCGGACAAGGGCAAGACGGTGGGTTGGTGCACCAAATGCCTGCGCTCGCATCCCCTGACCGAGCTGACCGACGGCCGCACCGACGAAGACGCCAAGGATCGCCGTCTGGCCCGCCGCCCGGCCAAGCGTAAATAGAGCGAGGCGACACCATCGATCCGTTCAATCCCCACCCGCCGCGCCGGTCCTCGGCCTCGCCAAGCCGGGACGATGCAGAAACCATCGCCCTGAAAGCGATAGCCTTCATCGTCGCCGACGAGGATTTGTTGCCGCGCTTCGTCGCCCTGACCGGCTGCGGGCTGGACGAATTGGCCGGGCGGATCGGTGATCCCGCCTTCCTTGCCGGAGTGCTCGACTTCATCCTATCCGACGACGCCACCGTGGTTGCCTTTGCCGCCCATGCGGACATCGCCCCCGAAGTGCCGACACTGGCGCGCGCCAAGCTGCTGCCCGACGACGCATTCGACTGACTGCAAAAGGAGACGGCATGAGCGACGAGGACACCGAAACCGCCACCGAAACGACCACAGCCGCCATCACCGCGCCAAAGACCCGCGACATTCTGTTCCGGGGCGTGGTCTACGGGTTCAAGCCGCTTGG
>DATGZW010000037.1:0-8989 GCA_035297005.1 Patescibacteria group bacterium | reverse complement strand
CATGCGCGATCGACACGATAGCCGCCGCTGTGTAATCGCCGATGCCGGGCAGGCTGCGCAAACCCTCTTCGTCGTCGGGGAACACGCCGCCCCGCGTCTCCGCCACCATCTGCGCGCATTTATGCAGGTTGCGGGCGCGGGCGTAGTAGCCCAAGCCAGCCCAGGCGACCAGCACGTCGTCGAGCGGCGCCGCCGCCAGATCCAGCACCGTCGGCCAGCGGGTAACGAAATTGCGGAAGTAAGGGGCAACGGCCACGACCGTGGTCTGTTGCAGCATCACCTCGGATAGCCACACCTGATAGGGATCGGGCAACCCGCCCGGCAGGGTGCGCCACGGCAGCACGCGGGCGTTATGGTCGTACCAAGTCAGCAGGCGGTCGGCGAGGGAGAGACGCGAAGCTTGTGGCATGGAGAGCAGGATAGCATACAATCGCCGCATGGACGGTAAACCCGAAGCCCGCAAATCCGCAGAACCGCAAAAACCCGCCGAGGATCGACGCGGCAGCGCCGGTCCTCGCTCGATCGCCGAAACCACGGCGCGCCTCACCCGCAAGCCGATGGGCAAGCGCGGTTTCGCCGAGGCCGCGCTGGTCGCCGACTGGGTCGCCATCGTCGGCTCGATGATCGGCTTGTCCACCTTGCCGCTGCGCGTCAGCTTCCCGCCCGGCGAGCGCATCGGCGGCACCTTGCATATCCGCGTCTCCTCGGGCGCCATCGCCACCCAGTTGCAGCACCAGGAACCGTTGATCGTCCAGCGCATCAACGGCCATTTTGGCTATGGCGCGGTGGCCCGGCTGGCGATGACGCAGGGGCCGCTGCCCAAGCGAAAAGTCCGCCGCCCGCCCAAACCGCCCGAACTGACGCCCGCCGCCGAGCATGATTTGCAAGACCGTCTGGCCGTCGTCGAAGACCCGGAATTGCGCGAGGTTCTCGCCCGCTTAGGACGGCACCTTGCGGCGCGCCGGTGAGCGCCCTAATATCCCGCCCAATTCGTGTTGCAAGGAGGACGCCGTGAAGGGATTCGTTCGCGTGATGACGCTGCTGGCCGTGCTGGTCATCGGCGGGATGTCGCAGGCCAAGGCCGCTGATAAGGCGTGGGACATCGACAAGGTGATGGGCAAGGCCGATGCGCCGATCACCGTCATCGAATATTCGTCGCTGACCTGCCCGCACTGCGCCGACTTCCAGAAAGAGACCTTCCCCAAGTTCAAGGCGGAGTGGATCGACACCGGCAAGGTCAAATTCATTCACCGCGATTTCCCGCTCGATCAGGTGGCGCTGGCCGCCGCCATGGTCTCGGAATGCGCCGGCGACCGCTATTTCACCTTCATCGACACCTTTTTCGCTGCGCAAGGCACTTGGGCGCGCTCGAACGATCCGCTGGTCGCCATCAAGGGCATCGCCCGCCTGGGCGGCATGAGCGAGGCGCAGGTGACCACCTGCCTGCAAAATCAGGCGCTGATGAACGAAATCGCTGCCCGCAAGCAGGCCGCCATGGATGAGTACAAGATCGAATCGACGCCGAGCTTCCTCATCAACGGCAAAGTGACGGCGGGCGCCTTGCCCTATGACGATTTCGTCAAGCTGCTGAAGTAACCAGGCTAAGGGCGCCTCGGCAACGAGGCGTCCGCTTAGACCGTGATCCACTTCACCCGCTTCCGCCTATCGGGGTTCAAGTCCTTCGTGGACCCCACCGAGGTGTTGATCGAACCCGGCATGACCGGAGTCGTCGGCCCCAACGGCTGCGGCAAGTCCAATCTGGTCGAAGCGCTGCGCTGGGTCATGGGCGAGACCTCGGCCAAGCAGATGCGCGGCGGCGAGATGGACGACGTCATCTTCGGCGGCACCTCGAACCGCCCACCGCGCAATCTGTGTGAAGTCTCGCTGGTGCTCGACAACCGCGAGCGCAACGCCCCCGCCCAATTCAACGACAGCGCCGAGTTGGAGGTCATCCGCCGCATCGATCGCGGCCAGGGCTCGCTGTACAAGGTCAACGGCAAGGAAACCCGCGCCCGCGACGTCCAGGTGCTGTTCGCCGACGCCGCCACCGGGGCGCGCTCGACCGCCATCGTCAGCCAGGGCCGCATCGGCGCCATCATCAACGCCAAGCCGTCCGACCGCCGCGGCCTGCTGGAAGAGGCTGCCGGCATCGGCGGGCTGCACACCCGCCGCCACGAAGCCGAACTGCGCCTGCGCGCGGCGGAAACTAATCTGGAGCGGCTGGAAGACGTCCTCACCACCCTGGACGCCCAGTTGCAGGGGCTGAAGAAGCAGGCCCGCCAAGCCGCCCGCTACCGCAATCTGTCGCAGCAAATCCGCGAGATCGAAGCCCGCCTGCTGGCGGCGCAATGGACCTTGGCGATGCGCGCGCTCGACGCCGCCCGCGCCGACAGCGCCGCCATCGAACATCAGGTCGCCGTGCTGACCGGTCTGGCCGCCGAAGCCGCCACCCGGCAGGCCGACGCCACCACCGGCCTGCCGGCCCTGCGCATGGCCGAAGCCGAAGCCGCCGCCCGCCTGCAACGGCTGATCGCCGCCCGCGACCAATTGGACGCCGAGGAAGGCCGTCTGGCCGCCGCCAAGCGCGACATGGAATTGCGCCTGCAACAAATCACCACCGATTTGCAACGCGAAGCCGCCCGCGCCGCCGACGCCGAGCAGGCGCTGAGCCGCTTGACCGAGGAAAAGGACACCCTACTATCGGCCTGCGGCGACGAGGGCGATCAGCAGGCCGAAGCCAATGTCGCCGTCGAAGCGGCCTCCACCGCCGTCGCCGAGTTGGAAGCGGCGCTCAATCGCCTGATGGAAGAAGTCGCTTCAGCCGATGCCGAACGCGCCGCCGCCCTGCGCGCCCTGGCCGAGTCCGAAGGCCGGCGCGAGCGTCTGGCCAAGCGCGTCGAGGATGTCGCCGAGCAACTGACCCGCGCCGAAGCCGACGCCGTCGATCAAGCCGAGTTGACCAGCGCCGAGATGGATCTGGAAGAGGCGCTGGAATATCTGGAAAGCTGCCGCGATCAGGCCGAGGGCGCCGAGCGCCGCCGTAACGAAGCGCAAGCCGCCCGCGAACGCGCCCGCGATGCCTTGCAGACCCTGGCCGCCTCGCATGGCAAGCTGCGCGCCGAAGCCGACGCCCTGGGCGAGTTGCTGGCCGAAGCCGCCGGTGGTGGCGCCCATGCCCCGGCCCTGGACGACATCAACGCCCTGACCGGCTATGAAATCGCTCTAGGTGCCGCCATCGGTGAAGACTTGTCGGCCCCGGTCGAGGCTGACGCCCCGTTCTCCTGGCGCGCGTTGCCGCCTTTGACCGACGCCCCAGTGTTGCCGGCGGGCACCGAGCCGCTGTCCCGCTTCGTCACCGCCCCGCCCGCTCTGGCTCGCCGCCTGTCGCAAATTGGCGTGGTCGCCGACGCCGAACAGGGTAACTCCTTGCGGGCGGTACTGGCTCCCGGCCAACGTCTGGTCAGCCGTGACGGCGATCTGTGGCGCTGGGACGGCTTCACCGCGCAGGCCGGCGCCCCCTCGCCCGCCGCCGTCCGCCTGCGCCAGCGCAACCGCATGCGCGAGCTTCAAGCGCAAATCGAAGACGCTGAACTGGGTGTCGAGGAAGCCGAAGCCCGCGCCGACCAAGCCGCCGCCACCGTCGAACGCGAAGCCGCCGCCGAGCGGCAGGCACGCGAGGACGTCAAGCGGGCCGAGGGTGAAACCGCCAAACTGCGCGACATCCACGGCAAACTGGCCCAACGCGCCGCCGCCGCCCAATCGCGCCGCGCCGCCCTGGCCGAACAGGACACCTCGGCCCGCGCCGATCTGGCCGAAGCCGACGCCACCCAAGCCGCCGCCCGCGCCACCGTCGCCGGCTTCACCGGCAATAACGAAGCGCGCGACAAGGTCGCCGAGTTGCGCGCCGATCTGGCCGAGCGCCGCACCTATCTGATCGAATCGCGCAGCTTCCTCGACCGCCTGCGCCGCGAGGTCGGCGACCGCCGCCGCCGCCTGGATGCCATCGCCGTCGAAGAAACCTCATGGGGAGAACGCGCCACCACCGCCGGACGCCACCGCGAGGAATTGAGCGAGCGCAGCGAAGCCGTGCTGGACGAGTTGGAACGCCTCGCCGCCCTGCCCTTCGAGATCGAGGAAAAGCGCCAGTCGCTGTTGGACGACATCGCCGCCGCCGAGGAGGGCCGCCGTCAAGCCGCTGCCACCTTGGCCGATGGCGAACAGTTCCTGATCGCCGCCGACCGCGCGTTGAAGGAGGCCGAGCACGCCCTGGCCGCCGCCCGCGAGGAGCGCATCCGCCGCGAAGCCGGCATCGCCGCCGCCGCCCAAGCCGCCCGCACCGTCGCCGAGCGCATCGCCGAGAAACTCGATTTGACGCCCGAAGCGCTGACCGAGCTGGAAGGCGAGGTTGGCACCGACGGATTGGACGAGATGGAACGCCGCCTCGACCGTCTGGTGCGCGAGCGCGAGGCCATGGGGCCGGTCAATCTGCGCGCCGAGACCGAAGCCGAAGAGTTGGAAACGCAGATTAACGGGCTGAACGCCGAACGCGACGATCTGGTTGCCGCCATCGCCAAGCTGCGTCAAGCCATCGGCGAGATCAACCGCGAGGGGCGCGAACGGCTGCTGGCCTCGTTTGAAGCGGTCGATCAGCATTTCCGCCAGATGTTCGTCCGCCTGTTCGGCGGCGGGCGCGCCCATCTGACGCTGACCGAATCCAACGATCCCTTGCAGGCGGGGTTGGAAATCATGGCCAGCCCGCCCGGCAAGCGGCTTCAAATCCTGTCTCTGCTGTCGGGCGGCGAGCAGGCGCTGACGGCGCTGGCCCTGCTGTTCGCGGTGTTCATGACCAACCCCGCGCCCATCTGCGTCCTGGACGAAGTCGATGCGCCGCTGGACGATGCCAATGTCGATCGTTTTTGCAGTCTGGTGGCGGAAATCGCCAAAACCTCGCGCACCCGATTCCTGGTGGTCACCCATCACCGCATGACCATGGCCCGCATGGATCGCTTGTTTGGCGTGACCATGGCCGAGCGCGGCGTCTCGACACTTGTCTCGGTTGATTTGCAGACCGCCGAGGGATTGCGCGAGCCGGCCTGAACGATCGGCTTATGTCTTTGCTGTTACACCCCTCGCCACCCAAGAAAACAAGGGTTTGCGGGGTTGACAGGCTGGGTCGCAAACCTTATGGTGCCCGCGCTTTTGGCGTCTCGAATGACGCTAGAAGGGGGGCCTTGGAGCGGACGAAGTATGACGGACGAAACCAAGGAATCCCGATCGCTTGAAAAGCTCGGTGAACGGTTGCGCGCAGCGCGCGACCGGGAAAAAGTCGAGACGGGTCGGGCGGAGCAGCGAGCGGGGGGTCCGAATTCCGGCGCAGGGCTGGGCTTGCGGATCGCCATCGAGCTGGTGGCGGGTATCGTCGTGGGTGTGGCCATCGGCTTCACCCTGGATCGATGGCTCGGCAGCCGCCCATGGTTTATGGTGGTGTTCCTCTTCCTGGGCGCCGCCGCCGGCATGATGAATGTTTATCGTGCCGCAAAGGGAATCGACGCTTCAGTCGGTCTTGGCGCGGCGCAACGGCGGCATGACCAGGATCGTAAGAACGGTACATGAGAGAGGCAGACGGTGGCTAATCCGATCGAGCAATTCAAGATCCAACCCTTGGTCCCTCTCGAAATCGGGGGCGTGAACATTTCGTTCACCAACTCGGCTCTGATGATGGTGGCCGCCCTGTGCCTGATCACGGCGTTCCTCACCTTGTCGGTGCGTGGCCGCGCTCTGGTGCCCGGCCGCTGGCAGTCGATGGCCGAGGTCTTTTACGAATTCGTCGCCAACATGGTGCGCGACAATGTCGGTCAGGAAGGACGCAAGTACTTCCCCTTCATCTTCGCGCTGTTCATGTTCGTGCTGTTCGGCAATCTGCTGGGCATGATCCCCTACGGTTTCGCCTTCACCAGTCACATCATCGTCACCTTCGCCCTGGCGGCGCTGGTGTTCGTCGGTGTGACGATCATCGGCTTCTCGCGCCATGGGCTGCATTACCTGCGGATGTTCTTCCCGCATGGTGCGCCGCTGGCGACGGCGGTGATCCTGGTGCCGATCGAACTGATTTCCTATCTGTCACGTCCCTTCAGCCTGGGCGTCCGTCTGTTCGCGAACATGACGGTTGGCCACATCATCCTGAAGGTCGTCGGCGGCTTCGTGGTAGCCCTGGGTGTCTTCGGCATCGTGCCGATGGCCTTCCTGGGCGGTGTCACGGTCCTGGAGTTCGGTATCGCCTTGCTTCAGGCCTACGTGTTCACGATCCTCTCCTGCATCTACCTGCATGACGCCATCCACATGCACTGACGCGATGCCGGTTCAGTTTTGTTTTTGGGTTTTTCGTTTCTAGAAAGGGAAGTCTAATGGATCCTCAAGCTGCGAAGTTCATTGGTGCTGGTCTGGCTGCTATCGGCATGATCGGTTCGGGCATCGGCGTCGGTAACATCTGGAGCAGCCTGATCGCCACCGTCGGCCGCAACCCCGCCTCCAAAGCCACTGTCGAGCTGTACGGCTGGATCGGCTTCGCGGTGACCGAAGCTATCGCTCTGTTCGCCCTGGTCGTCGCCCTGATGGTCCTGTTCGCCTAATTCCATTAGGCAAATAGCACTGCGGCGTGGCCGGCGGCTCTTATCGAGCTGTCGGCCAGTCCGCATCACGGCCGATATTCGCGAACAGGAAGCCCGCAGCGATGCCCCAGTTCGACCCCACGTTCTTCTCGACGCAGCTTTTTTGGCTGGCCGTCTCCTTCGTCGCCCTCTACGCGATCGTCTCCACCCTGGCCCTGCCCAAGATCGGCAGCGTGCTGGAGGAGCGTCAGCGCAAGATCGATGACAATCTCGACAAAGCCGCCCAGTTGAAGGCCGAGGCCGAAACCGCCATTGCCGTCTACGAGAAGGCTCTGGCCGAATCCCGCGCCCAAGCCCAGCAGATTCTGCGCGCAAGCGCCGACGCGCTGGCCAAGCAGTCCGAACAGCGGCAAAAGGAGCTGGGCGAACGTCTGGCTGCTCAGATCAAGGCTGGAGAAGCCCGCATCACCGCCGCCAAGGACCAGGCCCTGGCCCATGTCCGCGATGTCGCCGTCGACGTCGCCAAGACCGCCACGGCCAAGCTGACCGGTGTTTCTCTCGATGATACCCAGGTCGCGACCGCCGTCGCTTCCGCCATGCAGGGGGGCCGCTGATGTTCATCTCGATCGCCCAGGCCGCCGAAACGGCAGCCGAACACGGCGCGCACGGCGGCTTCTTCTCTGAAGCCGAAAGCTGGGTGGCCATCACCTGGTTGATCGTCGTCGTCCTGCTCGCCAAGCCGGTCTTCCGTGGCATCACCGCCGCGCTCGACCTGCGCCGTGAGAAGATCAAAGCCCGCATCGAAGAAGCCGAGCGCTTGCGCGCCGAGGCTCAGGAAATGCTGGCGACCTATCAGAAGAAGCAGCGTGACGCGCTGAAAGAGGCCGAGGGCATGGTCGCCTTCGCCAAGGCCGAAGCCGAGCGTCTCGCCGCCCAGGCCGCCGCCGATCTCGACGAGCTGTTGAAGCGTCGCGAGCAGCAGGCCCTGGAGCGCATCGCCCAGGCCGAGTCCGAAGCGCTGCGCGAAGTGCGTAATACCGCGGTGGATATCGCCATTTCGGCCACCCGCAAGCTGATCGCCGACAACCTGTCGGTCGCCCAGTCGTCGGCGCTGATTGACTCCGCCATCAAGGAATTGCCCGCCCGGCTGCACTAAGCCGCAAACGGACAGCGCCTAAGAAAAACCCCCGGCAGCCGCAAGGCTCCGGGGGTTTTTTATTGGTCTTCTCTCAACCAAACCTGGGTCGTCGGCCCTGGCGGGGCGTGGGCAGCGCCCACGAACCCCACCAGCCGCCGTCAATCGTCCTTGGCGTAGGGATTGAAGCGCTTGCGCAAGGCAAAGCGGATCGGCACACCGTAAAGGTCGAAGGCCTCGCGCAGGCCATTGACCAGATAGCGCACATAGGAATCCGGCAATTCGTCGGCGCGCTGGGTGAACACCGCAAACGTCGGCGGACGGGTGCGGGCTTGAGTCATATAGCGCAGGCGAATACGCCGCCCGCCATGCACCGCCGGAGACGGATGCTTCTCGGTCGCCTCGGCCAGCCAGCGGTTCAGCCGGGCTGTCGGAACGCGACGGTTCCAGGTGTTGTAGATATCGACCACGGCGTCCATCAGCTTCTCGGTGCCGCGCCCGTTGAGCGCCGACATGGTCACCGTGGGCACGCCCTTGACCTGGGGCAGCGAGGTCTGCAAACGGTCCTGGAGCCGCTCCATGGCGCCCTTGCGGTCCTCGACCACATCCCATTTGTTGACGGCGATGACCAGCGCCCGGCCCTCTTCCAGCACCAGACGGGCAATGGTCAGATCCTGCTTATCGAGGATGGCGTTGGCGTCCATCACCAGCACCACCACATGCGCCATGCGCAGGGCCTCGATGGTGTTGGACACCGACATCTTTTCCAGAGAATCGCTGATATTGGCACGACGGCGCAGGCCGGCGGTATCGACCAGCCGGATGACGCGCCCGCCATGTTCCCATTCCGAGGTGATCGAATCGCGGGTCAAACCGGCCTCGGGGCCGGTCAACATACGGTCTTCGCCGAGCAGGCGGTTGACCAGCGTGGACTTGCCGACATTGGGGCGGCCAACGATGACCAGCGACAGCGGCCGCTGGGCCTCCAGCAACTCGGCTTCGGCGTTGACGTCGCCATCTTCCAAATCGCTCAGATCGCCCTCGTCGTCGTCCTCATCGACCGGCACGGCTTTACCGGCACGGATCGCCGAGGCTTTGACGGCGGCTTTGATTTCGGCCTGCCACGCGGCTTCGGCGGCGTCTTCCTTGTCGGGCTCGAAACCGCCATGCTTTTGTGCATGCGGCAACAACGCCTCGTACAATTCGTCCAGCCCCTGACCATGCTCGGCGGAAAACGCCACCGGGT
>DATGZW010000036.1:0-2911 GCA_035297005.1 Patescibacteria group bacterium | reverse complement strand
AGTCTGCAATTCATGAAGGCCGGCATCGCCGAAATCCCCCATGTGGTGGTGGTGACCAAGGCCGATATGGGGGCGGCGGCGCAGCGGGCGCGGGCCGACGTCAAAGGCGCGCTCAGTCTGGCCGAGGATTCCGAAAGCTGGGACATTCCGGTGCTGATGGTGTCGTCCATGCAAAAACAGGGCATCGACGATCTCGTCGCCGCCATCGACTCGCACCGCGACTATCTGCTATCCACCAACCGACTGGCTTCCACCCGGCAGGCCCAGGCCGAGCAATGGCTGGTCGAATCGGTGCGTGAGCGCTTTGGCCGCGAAGGCGTGCGGCGCGCCGGCGACCTGACCCTGCGGGCCGGGGAAACCCCGTTCCGCCGTCTTGCCGAGGTGGCGAAGCGGCTTTAGTGGTTCGACATGATATGTGGATAGTCCGGATTCCCCATACCGTCATGGCCGGGCTTGTTCCGGCCATCCACGCGGTGCCGTGCCTCCAATGGGCTGATGTGCGTCATGGCGTGGATACCCGCGGCAAGCGCGGGCATGACGATCAAAGGGACTCTCTGGCGTCGTTGAATGGTTCGGTGATTCAGGTGTCTTGGTGACCATGTCGATTTTGCGAAAACTCGCGTTCGGACTCTGTGCCCTGCTGCTGGGTATGGCCACGCCTGTATGCGCCGTGGAACCGTCGGCTCCGCCCCAGGCCGCACCACAGGTGGCGGCACAGCCACAGGCGGCGTGGATGTCGGTCGATGAGTTGAACCAGTCCGACTTTGATCAGGCGCAGGCCGAGTACATGCCGATGTTCGGTTCCGACCCGACGCTATGGCCGGATTGGCTGGACCGCGAGGCGGTGCTGTTGCCGGCGGGTGGCGGCTCAAGCTGGCTGGTGGTGCGCGTGCCGGTCAAGGCCGAATGCGGCGGCTACAATTACATCGTCTTCGGCCCCGCCCCGCGCGAGGGCGAGCGGCCCAAGCTGGGCGAACCGATCTGTGCCGGCGACATGCAGGTTCAACCGCGTCGTGGCCAAGTACCGCCGGACCTGCTGTTCACCGGCCCGGCCTCGCTCGACGAGTCGGTCGAACGTCCGGTGCAGCGCTGGCATTGGACCGGCAAGGCCTGGGTGATCGTCAAGCGGTAGGGGCGCTGGGGACCGGGGCAGCCGCCCCGCATCCCCATGGCCATCGGTTCAGTTGGTCGGCGCAGGGGCCGGCGTGGCCTTCACGGGCTTTACGGTCTTGGCCGTATGATGCTTCTTGGTCTTATGCACCGTCTTCTCGGCCATCGCCGATTGGGTGGTCGAAGGCGTGCTCGTGCTCGCCACCGGGGCCTGCGTCGTCGCTGGAGTCTGCGCGACCGGGGCGGGCATGTCGGCGGCGAAGGCGGCGCCGCTCAGCATCACACCGGAAACCACCAGGGCCGAAACCACATGCTTGAACATTTTGCGTGCTCCGTTATCTCTCTCGTCGCGGGATGATCCCGCTGACCAGAAGAGTTTTAGCGCGCGCTCATGGCAGGCTTGCGGCGAGGAACCGCCCATTCAAGGTCTTTTCGCGCCATATGCGGCAGTGCCGCCATAGTTGAGGCAGCGTCAGAATGTCGCCCAATCCGGCTTGCGCGGGCGCAGCAGCGTCTCACCGGCGCGCAATTCGCCGCCGTCGCGGCTCCATTGCTCGAACTGCTCCAGACGGATCAAGGCTAGCCCGACAGCGCCGCTGTGCGAGCGCATCTCACCGGCCTCGACCTCGCCCAACAGGATCGAAGCGCCGGCTTCGGGGGCGGGGCCGTCGATCTCGACCGGCAGCAGGCGCTTGCGCACCAGCCCGCGATATTTGGTCCGCGCGGTCAGCTCCTGGCCCAGATAGCAGCCTTTTTTCCAATCGACGCCGTTCAATTCGTCAAAGCCGTTTTCCAGCAGGATGGCTTTGTCGGGAATCATGTCGCGGCTGCCGTCGGGCAGGCCCAAAGCGATGCGGGCTTGATCCCATAACGGCGGTTCGGCGGGGGCAAAGCCGGCCTCGGCCAAGGCGGGTTCGGCGCCTACCGGCAGCCAGGCGCGCAGACCGGCGGCGGGCAGGCGCGGATCGACGAACACAATGCCGCCAGCGAAGGGTTTGGCCGCGCCGGCCTCATTGGGCAAGCCGAATGAGGCGGCGGCGTCCTCGCCGAGCAGGGAGTACACCACCAAATCATCGGGCTGGCCGATGACCACCTTGCTGCGCAGCTTGTAGATCGACAGCCGTTTGGCGAAATCGCCGCGCCGCGCGGTCTCGGTGTCCAATAGCAGGGCATCGCCGTGTTCAGCCAGGAAGAATTCGTGCAGGAACTTGCCCTGCGGCGTCAGGAAGGCCCCGTACAGCGCCCGCTCGGCGCTGGTTTTGGCGACGTCGTTGGAGATCAGGCCTTGCAGGAAAGTCCGGCGGTCGTCGCCGCCGATGGACAACAGGGAACGCTGGGCGAGGGGAATGCTGTAACGCTGGGCCATGGTCTGCCGCCGAAATTGAGAAGCCGAGCCGCCGACGTTGGGCCAATGCCGCCCGCATGGCAAGAGTTGTGGTGGGGCGGGGCTCTTGCGAACGGGGGGGAGGGGGCTTTATAAGGGGGGCACGATGCATATCACCTTGGTCGACGACTCCATTCCTTTCGACGGCTTTTCTCCGGCCAACCGCCCGCTTGGCGGCGCCGAGAAAGCCTTTGCCAGTCTGGCCGGCGCGCTGGTGCGGCGCGGCCACGACGTGCATGTCTACAACCGCGCCCGCTATCCGATGGTCATCGAAAGCGCCCATTGGGAGACGCTGGATAAAGCCTTTCCGGCGCAGACCGATGCGCTGATTGCCTTTCGCAAGCCGTCTTTGCTGAACTCGGTGCGCTTGGCCGGCAAGCGCATCCTGTGGGCGACGGCGTCGGGGCGGCAGTTGGA
>DATGZW010000035.1:0-3381 GCA_035297005.1 Patescibacteria group bacterium | reverse complement strand
GGTCAGCATCACATCGGCCAAATCCAGCCGCCGCGCCATCTCGCTGGCAGCCAAGCGCGACAGGGCGGCGGCAGTGGCCTGCGCCTCGCCGATATGCTCGGATCGGCTCCATTCGATCACCCCGGCCAGCAGCAGCCCCATGCACAGCAGGAAGGTCAGGCAGCCATAGGTTAGCATTTTGGCCAGCGAGGTCGGAAAACTGCGTCTCAGTCTCATGAAGCGATTCATGGCTCGGCTATGGCGTCAAACAAGCCTGACAGGATAGCCAAGGGTTCGAATGGAGAGGGCACCGCATCGGGTGAATGCCGCGCCCTACCCCATCTTCGCAGCCCCCACAGCGACCGGGCGTGCTATGCCATGCCTTTGTAACCTTCCGGCGGAAAGTTTGGAGACGGGATGGCTCGCATCGTCATAGTCGAGGACGATTCCCTCGTCGCCATGGGCATGAGAATCTATCTGGAAACGCGCGGCCACACGATTCTAGCGGTGGTCTCGACCGGCCCCCAAGCGGTGGCGGCGGTTCTGCATGACGATCCCGACCTTGTGCTGATGGATGTGCGGCTGAAAGGCGACATGGACGGCATTGACGCAGCCCAAATGATCTTGGCACGACGACAGGTTCCCATCGTCTTCGTCAGCGGTTCCGGCGAGCCGCAAACCCTGGAGCGCATCCGCGCCGTCCGCCCCGCCGGCCTGCTGCTGAAACCGGTCACGCCATCGGATCTGGCGGCGGAGGTCGAACGGGCGGCGGCGGTGGTTTAAGCCACCGCCGCCTATCCCTACTGCGCCGCCAAAGCGGTCCTCCGATCCTCCACCACCTTGTCGGCTCCGCGCCCCGACAGTTCTTGCAGATGGTCGAAGGTCCACGAAAAGGTGCCGACGCCCATGGTCAGCGAGCGCAGCTCGACGATCAAATCGCCCATCTCGGACTGCGGCAGATAGGCCGAGACGACATCCCAGCCTTTCCAGTTGTCCTTGGCTTCGAAGCCGAGGATTTGGCCGTGGCGGCTGGAAATAATGCGTTGAGCCTTGGGCGTGTAGTCAGCGGGGACAGCGATTTCAACGGCCAGGATGGGTTCCAGCAACACCGGATCGCATTTCGGCATGCCTTCGGTCATACCGATGCGGGCGGCGGTCTTGAAGGCTTGGTCGGAACTATCGACCGGGTGGAAGCTGCCGCTGGTCAGGGTGACTTGCACATCGACCACCGGGAAGCCCAACGGGCCGCGCTTGAGGCTGTCGATGACGCCTTCCTCGACCGAGGGAATGTATTGCTTGGGAATCACCCCGCCGACGATGGAATCGGTGAAGACGAAACCCGAGCCGCGCGGGGTCGGTGCGATATCGATATAAATATCGCCGAACTGCCCATGCCCGCCGCTTTGGCGCTTGTGACGCCCATGTTCGGACGCCGGTTTGCGGATGGTTTCCTTGTACGGCACCTGCGGGCGTTGACCGGCGACGGCCAGATTGAAGCGGCTTTTCAGCTTCTCCAGGGCCACCAGCAGATGGATTTCGCCCTGCCCCCACAGCACCATTTCATTGGTGTCGGTGGAACGGTCGAGCGATAGCGAGGGATCTTCCTCGATCAGCTTGGTCAGGGCGGCGGTCAGCTTGACTTCGTCCTGCTTCTTTTCCGCATGCACCGCCAGCGAGAACAGCGGGGGCAACGGCGCCGGCCAAGCCGGGGTGTCGGCGTCGCCGCTGCCCAGCAGATCACCGGTGGCAATGCTGTCCAACCGCCCGAACGCCACCAGATCGCCGGGACCGGCCTTGGCCAGCTTGGACAACGCAGCCCCCTGCGGCAGGAACATCCCCGACGGGCGCAAGCCATTGACGAGGCCGGTATCGGTGAATTCGCCGCGCCAGATGCGGGCGTAGCTGAGTTTGCCGGTATGCGCGGCATGCACCGATTTGAACACGCGGGCGACGGCCGCGCCTTCCGGCAAAATGCCCATGCGCCAGCGGGTGTCGCTGGGATCGGGGACTTCGTGGCGCAGCGCTTTCAATAGACGGCGGATCCCGTGGTCCTGTGTCGCCGAGCCGAAGAACACCGGAACGATCAAATCGCCGGCCAGATCGCGAGACAGATTGTCGTAAACCTCGCCGGTCGGCGGGGTGGTGTCGGACAGCAGTTCCTCCAGCAGCCCGTCGTCGAGGTCGGCCAGATGCTCCAGCATGTCGGCGCGGGCGGTCTGTTCGTCGGACAGTTCGGTTTCCGGCAGCTTGATCAGTTCCGAGGGCTGGCCCTGGCGGTAATGATAGGCGCGCTCGCTGACCAGATCGATGAAACCGGCCACCGCCTCGCCGTTGCGGATCGGCAGTTCGCGCAGCACCAGCGGGCGGTCGGAGACAGCCTGCAAGGCTTCCAGCGTCTCGCGCAGGCGGACCTGGGCGGTTTCGGCCTTGTTGATGAAAACGATATGCGGGACATCGTTTTGGTCCAGAAACTTCAGCAGCGGAGCGACCATGACGGCGCGCGCCGGTTCTGGCTCGACCACCACCACGGCAACATCGGCGACCAGCAAGGCGTTGTAGCTGTCCTGTTGGAACTCGATGGAGCCGGGGCAGTCGAGAAAGGTCCAGCGGTCCTCCAGATAGGTGGTCGCGGCGATATTGACTTCGACGCTCATGCGCCGTTGGCGCGCTTCCGGGGTGGCGTCGCCGACCGTCGTGCCATCCGCTATGCCGCCTTTGCGGGCGATGGCGTCGGTGGCGAAAAGAAGGCTTTCGAGAAGGGTCGTCTTGCCGCTGGAGTAAGGACCGACCAGGGCGGCGACACGAGGCAGATTGGACCGAGAAGGCATTGTTCCCCTCCTTATTGTTGGGGATATGCTCCACCCAACCCCGCATTCTGGCAACAGGAAATGCGCGTGGAGGGACCGAGGGTTGCGGGTCGCCGTCCAGCCGTTCACCGTCGCCGCCAGGGTCATAACAGCGGACGTGATCGTTGAGGTCTCGGCGCGAAAGGGGATGGACAAGCGGACAAGAAAAAACCCGGAGGCCAGCAGCCTCCGGGTTCCATTCGTCCGACGTGGCGAATGCCTGTTAGGTCAGGCTGTCGCAGAAGCGCTGGATGCGGGCGCAGGCTTCGGTCAGGTTCTTCTCGCTGGTGGCGTAGGAAATGCGGAAATACGGCGACAAGCCGAACGCCTCGCCCTGAACCACGGCAACACCTTCCTGCTCCAACAGGTAGGTGACGAAGTCGCTGTCGCTGTTGATCACGCGGCCATCGGTGGTCTTTTTACCGATGGTGCCGGCGCAGGACGGATAGACGTAGAACGCGCCTTCCGGCGTCTGGCAGGTGATGCCCTTGGCGGCGTTCAGCAGCTTGACCACCACATCGCGGCGGCCCTTGAAGACCTCGGCGTTCTTGGGGAT
>DATGZW010000034.1:0-2397 GCA_035297005.1 Patescibacteria group bacterium | reverse complement strand
CGCGCAATCCCTTGGCTTGGGTGGCGGCTTCCTCGCGCCCGGTGCCAAGATCGGCGCGCAGGCTGCGTTCCTGGCGTTCCAATTCACGTGACAGGGCGTCCAGCCGCTCGCGCGTGGTGCCGCCGAGCCCGTCGATGCTGGCGGCCAGTTTGTCCACCGTCTCGGCCAGCGGATCGCGCTGACCGCGCAGATACAGCAAGACCACGCCGGCGACCGCAATCGCCGACAGCGCCAAATTCGCCACGAGCATCCATTCCATGATGGCGATCCTCAGTTCTTGGTGTCGGCGAAGGCCGGCAAGGCGTTGGCGCGGGCGCGCAAGGCCTCCAGCTTGGGAAAGTGTCCAGGCGGCACTACGTCGGGCCACACCAGCCGCAGGAAATCATAAGCGGCGACGGCGGTGATGTCGGCCTGGGTCAGTGTGGAACCGAACAGCCAACCGTCGCCCAGCGCCGTTTCCAGCACCGTCAGCCCGGCCAGCACTTGGTCGCCGTAGCGGTCGAGCAAGGCCTGATGGCGGGTGGCTTCGGGGCGGTGGTTGCGTTCGACATAGCTCCACAGGGTCTTTTCCATGACGCCGACGCCAAAGGCGACCAGCCGCAGCACCTCGCGCCGCGCCCGTCCCGACGGCGGCACCAAAGCCCGCTCCGGCCCGGCCAGTTCGTCGAGGTAATCAAGGATCGGCGTGCTGTCGATCAACACTTCCTGGTCGTCCAACACCAGCGCCGGAATACGCCCCATGGGGTTATAGGCGCGCACCGCCTCGCGGTCGGTGATGGTGCTCAGCGGGTTCTGCTCGAACGCAATGTCCAGCAAGCGCAGCGATACCGCCACGCGGCGGACGAAGGGCGAGGTGTTGCGGCCAATCAGAAGCATTTTGTTCCCTCTTTGATCCCGGTGTCCCGGTTTACGCCGCCGCGATGAAATCGTCAACCTCGGCCCTACCCAAAGTGGTCTCAGTCATGCTAAGCCGACGGTTATGAATTATCGTCACGCCTATCATGCCGGAAACTTCGCCGATGTCGTCAAGCACGCCTTGCTGACGTTGGTGCTCGCTCATCTGCAACGCAAGGAAACGCCCTTCTGCGTCGTCGATACCCATGCCGGAACCGGCTGCTACGATCTGGCCGGGGTCGAAGCCGGGAAAACCGGTGAGGCGCAGGACGGCATCGTGGCGCTGCTGGCGGCGGGGCCATTGCCGCCGTTGCTTGACGATTATGTGGCGGCGGTCCGCTCGGTCAATGCGGGCTGGCCGACTTTGCGCTACTACCCTGGCTCGCCGCGCATCGCCCGCCACATGCTGCGCCCGCAGGACCGGCTGGCGTTGGTCGAGCTGCACCCGGAGGACGCAGACCAGTTGCGCCGTGAATTCCGTCACGATCCGCAAGTTGGCGTGCATATGCAGGACGCCTATACGGCGTTGAAGGCGCTGCTGCCGCCCAAGGAACGGCGCGGTCTGGTGCTGATCGATCCGCCGTTCGAGGTTAAGGACGAGTTCCGCCGCATCGTCAAAGGCCTCGGCGAGGCCTTGCGGCGCTGGCCCAACGGCATTTACGGCGTTTGGTATCCGATCAAGGATCCCGAACCGGTCGAACGCTTCCTGGCCGAGATCGCCTCTTTGGGTCGACCCTGCTTTACCGCCGAATTGATGCGCCATGCCGGCGACAATCCCGACCGCCTCAACGGCACCGGGCTGGTGATTCTCAATCCGCCGTGGCAGTTAGCCGATAAGCTGGCTGAACTGTTGCCGGTGCTGTGCGATAAGCTAGGTGCCGCTGGCGGATCGCGGCTGCGTTGGCTCGCCGGCGAGGAATAGACGCGGGATTGGCCGCCTTCGAGGGCGGTTGTTCCAGTCGCGTGCTTGTCCGCCCCCCTCGGGGGCATTATATGCGGAGCGAATTCGGATCGCTCGGAGGCTTGATGAAAGCGCTGCACCATGCCTTGGCCGTCGGCATTACCGCCGCCGTCCTGTTTGCCGCGCCGGCTTGGGCGCAGGTGTTCAATCCCGAAACCTTCACGCTGAAGAACGGCATGCAGGTGATCGTGGTTCCCAATCACCGGGTGCCGGTGGTCAGCCACATGGTGTGGTACAAGGTCGGCGCCGCCGACGAGGTGGCCGGCAAGACCGGTCTGGCCCACATGGTCGAACACATGATGTTCAAGGGCACCAAGGTGGTGCCGGCCGGCGAGTTCTCGCGCATCGTCGCGCAGAATGGCGGACGCGACAACGCCTTCACCTCATCCGACTACACAGCGTTCTATCAGAACGTCGCGGTGGACCGGCTGCCCCTGGTGATGAAGCTGGAAGCCGACCGCATGGCCAACCTCAAGCTGGACGACAAGGACTTCCAGCCCGAGCGTCAGGTGGTGCTGGAAGAACGCCGTATGCGCATCGAG
>DATGZW010000033.1:0-2523 GCA_035297005.1 Patescibacteria group bacterium | reverse complement strand
CCACCGCCACCGGCGAAGTGGTGCCCGAGGGTAAGGTCAAGCTCATCCAGCATCTGGAAGGCGGCATCGTCCGCGACATCTATGTGCATGACGGCGATCTGGTGAAGGAAGGGCAGGCGCTGATCCAGCTCGATTTGCCGGTCTCGGCGATCAACCGCGACGAATTGCAGGTCCGCCTCGACGGACTGAACCTGACCCGCGCCCGTCTGCTGGCCGAGGTTGAGGGCAAGCCGCTGGTGTTCCCCGCCGATGAAGCCAAGCGTCAGCCGGCGCTGGTCGAGGCCGAACGCCACTCGTTCGAGGCGCGTAAGCAGAATTTAGCCGCCAGTCTGGCAGTGCTGGACCAGCAGGTGCTTCAGCGCTCGCTGGAGGTTCAGGAGTTGGAGGCCAAGCAGCATTCGGTAGCCTCTAGCCTGAGCATCGCTCGCGAAAAGCTGACCATGTCGACCGATCTGTTGAAGGACGGTCTGACCTCGAAGATGGAGCATGTCCAACTGCGCAGTGAAGTGGAAACGCTGGAAGGCCAGTTGAACACCCTGCACAGCTCGGTGCCGCGCGCCGAATCGGCCCTGGCCGAGACCAAGCGGCGTGTCGATGAAGAGAAGATCAAGGTCAACCGCGCCATTGAGGCGGAGTTGACCGATGCCGAGTTGAATTTGGCGCGCAACCGCGAATTGATCGCCCAGGCCTCGGACCAGCAGCGCCGCGCCGCCATCACCTCGCCCACCGACGGTATCGTCAAGAACATGCGCCAGAACACCATCGGCGGCGTGGTGCGTCCGGGCGAGCCGATCATGGAAATCGTGCCGGTGCATGAACGGCTGAACATCGAGGCCAAGGTCAACCCCGCCGACCGTGGCTATGTGGCGGTCGGCCAGCCCTCTCTGGTCAAGATTTCGGCCTATGACTACACCCGCTATGGCGGGCTGGCGGGCAAAGTCGTCATGGTCGCGGCCGACACCACCGTCGGCGGCGGCAGCGGCGCCGACGCCCAGCCGTTCTATCGGGTGGTCATCGAAACCGACAAATCCAATCTTGGCCCCAACGGCGAACTGCCGATCACCCCCGGCATGCAGGCTCAGGTCGATATCCATACCGGGCAACGGTCGGTGCTGCGCTACCTGATTACCCCGGTGCTGAAACTCCGCCACGAGGCCTTCCGCGAGCGCTAGTCAGGCGGAGGCGACTTGGGCTTTGAAGCCTTAGATTGGAGATCTACTTGACCGCTGGGGCCGAGGAGTTGGCGGGGCCGCGGCGGTCGAGAGCGTCGACTTCCAGCCGGCCCATGGCGTGCACCAGCGAATAGGCGGCCAGACGCAGATCGTAGCTGGCGATCACGTAATTGATTTGGGCGTTGGTGATGTCGCTTTCCGAATCCAGCACGTCGATGACCGTCGCCTTGCCGGCCTCGCGCATCTTTTTGCGCGCCACCCATACTTCGTTGGCAAGGTTGACGGCGTTTTCCAACAGGCTCAGGCGTTCCTTCGCCGTGGACAGTTGCGACCAAGCCAGACGTACGGCTTCGCCCGCCTTGCGGCCGGCTTGGCTGGCGTTGTCCAGACTGGCGCCGTGGTCATAGGCGGCCTGGGCGGTCTGGGCCTGGGTGCGGAAGCCGGAGAACAGTTCCCAGTTCATTTGCAGCAGCACCGAATAATCGCGGCTGAGGCCGGTGACGCCGTTTTGGTATCTGGCGTAATCGCTTTTGGCGACAACATCCAAGGTCGGGTAATAGCCGGCCTCGGCGGTGCGGATGCGTTCGTTGGCGACGGTAACCGTGCGTTGCGCCACTTCGACGCTGGGGTTGTCGTCCTGCGCGGCCTTCACCGCTTCGGCCAAGGTAGCCGGCACCAGATCGATGGGCGGCTGCGGTTCGGCGGCGCCGGCGACGTCGGGCGCATGGCCGTAGACCTGTAAATAGCGGTCAAGCGCCTGTTCCTGCGCGCCCTCGAAGGCGACGCGGCGTTCCTTGGCCAGTTGCAGGCGGTGCTTGGCGGCCAGCACATCGACGGCCATGCCGGAACCGCGCGCCACGCGCTCATCCTCCAGGTTCAACTGGGTTTGCAGGCGCTTTTCGTTCTCGCGCGCCAAGCCCACCAGGGCCGATTGGCGCATCACGTCGAGATAGGCGTTGATGCCTTCCAGAATAATGTTCTGGCGGGTCAAACGCAGCGAGGATTCCGACACCGCTTTGCTATAGATGGCGGTATCGACCGTCGAATTGGTCAGGTCGCCATCGTAGACGCGCTGTGTCACAGCCACCCCGGCACCGTTGCCGTCATGCAGGAACGACTTGCCATAGGTGGCGTTGCGGTCTTCGTTGGCGCTGAAATTGGGGCCGACGCTGCTGTTCAGGTGGACCTGCGGCAGATAGCCGGAGCGGGCGGCGGAAATGGCCTCGGTCGATGATTGCACGCTCTTGCGGGCCGCCTGGATCTGCGGATGGGCGTCAATCAAGCCGTCAATCTCGCCTTCCAGCGTCGAAGCCTGGGCCAAGTGGCATGCGCCCGCCATCAAAATAGCGGC
>DATGZW010000032.1:0-4923 GCA_035297005.1 Patescibacteria group bacterium | reverse complement strand
GCGGAAGACCGACGCGGGAGTGATTCTTCTGGCTGATTGCGGCGGCAAGCTGGACGGCGTCTGCGGCTTGGAAATGGGTGCCGACGACTGTGTCTCCGTGCCGTTCAATCCACGGGAGTTGCGGGCCCGCGTGCGCAATCTGGTGGCTAAGACCCGCGCCCTGCGCCAGATGGGCAGCAGTATTTCAGCGAACTCCCTGGTTCGCTTCGGCGGCTGGGAATTTGATCTGGATCGCCGCCAGTTGCTGTCGCCGCAGGGGGAGCCGGCCCGTCTGACCGGGGGCGAATTCGCCTTGTTGGCGGCCTTGATCGCTAATCCTGGGCGGGTGCTCAGCCGTGAATGGCTGTTGGAGCAAATCAGCAGCAAAGGTCTGGCCTCGACCAGCCGCAGCGTCGATGTCTGCATCGCTCAACTGCGCCGCAAACTCGCCGATGATCCGCGCTGCCCGGCGTTGATCATCACCGTGCATGGGGTGGGCTATCGCTTCTCGGCCGAGGTAACCTGAACGGCAGTCAGCCGTCGGTTCCCCGGTCCTGCGGCGACGGTATCCGGCCCAATGGCCTGCCGTGATGGCGGTCATAGGGCGGCGTGTCGGCCCATACCGGAAAGCAATCGCTGATCCATTGGCCAAGCGAAATCCCCAAGGACTTGCCCTTGGCCGGATCCCGATGGGACGGGCCGTTTTCGTGTGGGGTGTCCATGTGGTGCGCGATCCTTAAGTCTTGGCGGGTGAGTTCGACCTTAGCTTAGCCTGCCGGGAAACGGGCATGATGGTTCAGTGAAACTGCCGCTCTCTTTTCAATGCCGCAGTCATATCGTAGATTTGCTGGCGATCATTAGAGGAGGTTGTAGCGGTAAGTCCTATCTTGCGCACAACTTATGGGGATTTTCTTGCCTTATTTGGTCTGTAAAGCGCCAGTATAGCGAGATTATACCAACGGTTATATTCTGGGTATTCTCAACCACGGGCGGGCGAGCTGGGTGTGGTGATCCGCCGCTGGCGATAGTGCGGCGTCCATGGCATAACTTGCCGCCATGAATGATCCATCTTCCCCGCGCCGGCTGGTGATTTGCGCCGACGACTACGGCATTTCCCCCGCCGTCAGTCTTGGCATCCGCCAATTGATCGAGGCCGGGCGACTGTCGGCCACTGGGGCGATGACCTGCATGCCAAGTTGGGTTGCCGAGGCTCCTGCGCTGCTGTCTTTGGCCGAGCGCGTCGATGTCGGGCTGCATTTTACCCTGACCGACCAACAGCCGCTGGGTTCGGTGCCGAGTCTGGTGGCGGGCGGGCGCTTCCTGCCCATCGGCGGGCTGCTGCGGCGCAGCTTGAGCGGGCAAATCTCCACGGCCGAAGTCGCGGCTGAGTTCGACCGCCAGCTTGACGCCTTCGAGGCCGCGTTTGGCCGTTCGCCCGATTTCATCGACGGCCACCAGCATGTGCATCTGCTGCCCGGCGTGCGTCAGGTGGTGCTGTCCGCCTTTGGCCGCCGCCTTGATCCGGCGCGCTGCTGGCTGCGCGACTGCACCGATGCTCCGGCCAAGCTGCTGGCGCGTGGGGCGGCGGCCAAGGCCGGCTTCATCGCCGCGTTGGGACTGCGCCTGCGCTGGATGGCGCGGCGGCGGGGGATTGCCCTCAACCGGGGCTTCTCCGGCTTCTACGATCCCGCCCGCCAGACCTTGGCCGAGCGGTTTACCAGCCTGCTGCGTGGGGCTGGCGATGGTCATCTGTTGATGGTGCATCCGGGCCATGTCGATGCGGCGCTGACCGCCATCGACAGCCTGACTACGCCGCGTCAAGTCGAGTGGGATTTCCTTGGCGGCGCGGCTCTGCCCAAGGTCTTGGCCGAGCATGGCTTCGTCATCGCCGGGCGAGGTGCCGTTTCCCGTTGACGGGGGGCGGAGAAAGCTGTCAAACCCCGCCCACGATGAGAGTGGACGATTTCGATTTCGACCTGCCGCGCGAGTTGATCGCCGACCGCCCCGCCAGCCCGCGCGATGCGGCGAAGCTGCTGCATGTGCTGCCCGATCGGCTTGACGATCTGGCGGTGCGCGACCTGCCGCCGTTGTTGCTGCCGGGCGATTTGATGGTGTTCAACGATACCAAGGTGATTCCGGCGCGGCTCAAGGGCAAGCGCGGCACGGCGGGAGTGTCGGTGACGCTGCACCAGCAGATTGGCGCCGACCGCTGGCTGGCCTTCGCCCGTCCGGCCAAGAAGCTGAGCCCCGGCGACCGGGTGGTGTTCGCCGAAGGATTCTCCGCCGACATCGCCGCCAAGGGCGAGGCGGGCGAAATCACCCTGGCTTTCGACCGTGGCGGCGTGGCGTTGATGCAGGCGCTCGAACTGTACGGCGAAATGCCTCTGCCGCCCTATATCCACCGCGAGCATGGGGCCGACGAGCGCGACCGCGACGACTATCAGACCCTGTTCGCCCGCGCGCCGGGAGCCGTTGCCGCTCCGACCGCCGGTCTGCATTACACCCCCGAGCTGATGGCGGCGCTGGACGCGCGCGGCATTGGCCGGGTGACGCTGACCCTGCATGTGGGGGCGGGCACCTTTCTGCCGGTCAAGGTGGACGACACCCGTGACCACAAGATGCATTCCGAGCGCGGCGTGGTCAGCGCCGAGGCCGCCGACCGCATCAACGCCACGCGGGCCGCCGGTGGGCGCATCGTCGCGGTGGGGACGACATCGCTGCGGCTGCTGGAAAGCGCCGCCACCGAGGACGGGCGCGTGCTGCCCTATGACGCCGCGACCGACATCTTCATTACGCCGGGCTACCGCTTCCGCGTCGTCGATCTGTTGATGACCAATTTCCATTTGCCGCGCTCGACGTTGTTCATGCTGGTTTCGGCCTTTGCCGGGATGGAGCGCATGCGCTCGGCCTATGAACATGCTATGAGCAACGGCTACCGCTTTTATTCCTATGGCGACACGTCGCTGCTGCACCGGGCGGAGACTGCCGCATGAGTACGTCATTCCATTACGAGAAACTCGGCCAGGATGGCGCCGCGCGTCTGGGGCAGATCCACACCGCGCATGGCGTCATCCATACCCCTGCCTTCATGCCCGTCGGCACGGTCGGCACGGTCAAGGCGATGGCGCCCGAATCGGTGGCCGCCACCGGGGCCGAGATCGTCTTGGGCAACACCTACCATCTGATGCTGCGCCCCGGCGCCGAGCGGGTGGAGAAGCTGGGCGGTCTGCACCAGTTCATGAACTGGCCGGGACCGATCCTCACCGACAGCGGCGGCTTCCAGGTGATGAGCCTGTCGAAGCTGCGCAAGCTGAATGAGGACGGCGTCACTTTCCAATCGCATATTGACGGCAGCACGCATGTCCTGACGCCGGAACGCTCGATGGAGATTCAGCGTCAGTTGGACGCCGACATCACCATGTCCTTCGACGAATGCACGCCCTATCCGGCCACCGAGGACCAGGCGGCGGAGTCGATGCGGCTGTCGATGCGCTGGGCCAAGCGCTCCAAGGACGCCTTCGTCGAACGCCCCGGCTATGGCTTGTTCGGCATCGTCCAGGGCAGCGTCTACGAGCCGCTGCGTGCCGAATCGGTGTCCAAGCTGCGCGAGATCGGCTTCGACGGGTACGCCGTCGGCGGGCTGGCGGTGGGCGAGGGGCAGGAGGAGATGTTCCGCATCCTCGATATCACCGTCCCCTTGCTGCCGACCGACCGGCCACGCTATCTGATGGGGGTCGGCAAGCCCGCCGACATCGTCGGCGCGGTGCTGCGCGGCATCGATATGTTCGACTGCGTGATGCCGACCCGTTCGGGCCGCACCGGTCAGGCCTTCACCCGGCGCGGCAGCGTCAATATCCGCAACGCCCGCCACCAGGACGACCCGCGCCCGCTCGACGAGGCATGCGGCTGCCCCGCCTGCCGCAATTACAGCCGCGCCTATCTGCACCATCTGGGCCGCGCCGAGGAGGTGTTGGGGCTGATGTTGTTGACCTGGCATAATCTGCATTATTACCAGGACTTGATGCGGGGGCTGCGCGGCGCCATCGCCGAAGGCCGTCTGACCCAATTCGCCGCCGATTTCACCGCAGAGCAAGCTCTCGGCGACATCGAGCCTCTGTAAGAGGAACCCATCATGGCCGACGAGACGATTTACGACAACCTGACCCAGCTCGGCACCCGCGCCGAGATCCCGCAGACGCCCGATCAGGCGGTGCTGGAGACGGTGCCCAACCCGCATGTGGGCACGCAATATCTGGTGCGCTTCGCCGTGCCGGAATTCACCTCGATCTGTCCGATCACCGGCCAGCCCGATTTTGCCCATTTGGTCATCGACTACGTGCCCGAGGATCTGCTGGTCGAAAGCAAGTCGCTGAAGCTGTTCCTGGCGTCGTTCCGCAATCACGGGGCGTTCCACGAAGATTGCACGGTCGGCATCGGCAAGCGCCTGGTCGATGCGCTGTCGCCGGTGTGGCTGCGTGTCGGCGGCTATTGGTATCCGCGCGGCGGCATCCCCATCGACGTGTTCTGGCAGACCGACGTCCCGCCGGCGGGGCTGTGGCTGCCCGATCAGGGGGTAGCGTCCTATCGCGGCCGTGGTTGAAGGATGGCCAGCCGGGACATCACGGAAAGCATCCGTGCCCAGGCGCTGGCTTTGGGTTTTGCCGAGGCGCGTTTTGCCTCGGCTGACGCCTTGCCCCAGGCTGCACAAGACCTTGCCGCCTATGTCGCCGCTGGACGGCATGGCGACATGGGCTGGATGGCGGAGACGCTGGAGCGTCGGTCTGCGCCGCAAGCGCTGTGGCCAGGGGCACGAAGTGTCATCGTTCTGGCGGAAAACTACGGCCCCGGTGGTCGTCCACTAGAGACCCTGAACCATCCCGAACGCGGCCATATAAGCGTCTATGCGCGGGGGCGTGACTATCACGACACCCTGAAGAAACGCCT
>DATGZW010000031.1:0-10990 GCA_035297005.1 Patescibacteria group bacterium | reverse complement strand
CGCCAGCATGATGGACGGCAAGGGCGTCGTCGAGACTCAGCCGAAAGGCACCGCCGCCGTGGAAATCCGCGCTTTGGCCGATGAAATCGCCGGCATCCTTAAAATCTCGCTGCCGAGGGCCGCAGAATGATGATCCCCGTTATCCTGGCCCTGCACACCATGGCCGCCATCGCCTGGGTGGGCGGCATGTTCTTCGTCATCGCCGCCCTGCGTCCGGCGCTGCTTCCCCTGCCCCTGCCCGAACGGCTGGGGGTTTGGCGGCGCGCGCTGGAGCGGTTCTTCGCCTGGGTCTGGATCTCCGTCATCGTGCTGCTGGTCAGCGGTTATGCGGTGGTGTTTTTCGGCTATCAAGGCTTCGCCTCGGTCGGCCTGCATATCCACATCATGCAGTTGACCGGCCTGATCATGGTGCTGTTGTTCGTGCTGATGTGGGCGATGCCCTGGCAGGACTTCCGCCATGCCCTTGATGCTGGGCATTTCGAAGACGCCGCCAAGTCGTTGAAGCGCATCGGTCTGGTCGCCTCGATCAACCTGCCGCTCGGCCTGTTCACCTCGGTGATCGGCGCCACCGGCAGCTTCTGGACCTATTGAGCACTCACGACACGACCAACTGCATATCCATGTGAACCCCGGCATCCAGCGTGCGATGCACCGGGCATTTCATCGCCACCCCCAGCAGATAGGCCCGCTGCGATTCGTCCAGCGGGCCGTCGAGCATGACTTCCATCTCGACATGGTCCAGCCGCTGCGGGTGGTCTTCGCAATCGGCGCAATCGCCCGCATGGCGGCGGTTATGGCGCAGACGCACCGCCACCCGGATCAATGGCAACCCCCGCCGCCGCGCCACCAGCCGCACCGTCATCGCCGTGCAGGCTCCCAACGCCGCCAACAGATAGTCGTACGGCCCCGGCCCGCTGTCGTCGCCACCCGCCAATAGCGGCTCGTCGGCGGCCAACATATGGCGGCCAACCCGGACTTCCTGGGCAAAGCGCCCGGAGCCGGTCTCGGCGACGACGACTTCTCCGGGGCTGGGCTGGATCGGCGGCAGCATGGCGGCACCTCCCGTTTCTTGTCATTGGCGACAAGACTACGCCGTCCCGCCTCTCGGCGATGACGGCGCGGAAGGTGACCGCGAACAGCAATAAAGGGGCGGCTCAACTGGCCGGCGAGGCCTCCGCCTGACGGTCGGCTTCCGTCAGCGTCAGATCGCGGCTCATGGTCCGCTGGATGCGGTTGACCAAGGCCTTGGTGGTGAACGGTTTGACGATGAAATCGTTGGCCCCAGCCTTCTTGGCCTCGTTCAGGCGCCACAGCTCGGAATAGCCGGTGACGATGATGATCGGCAGCCGGGTGCCCGAAGAGTCGATTTCGCTACGGACGCGGCGGGTGAATTCGACCCCGTCCAACCCATCCATGACGTAATCGACTAGCAACAGATCCGGCTTCCAGTCCTTGATCATGGCCAGCGCATCGGCACCGTTGTCGACCTCGACGACCTCGCGCACGCCGACACTATACAGAATGGTATTGATCAGACGCCGCATATTGACGTTATCATCCACCACCAAAATGCGCAAATCTTCGAACTTCATGATTCTGCTCTCCAATGGTGGATCGCTGGCTTCATCATGTGCCATGTCAAAACAGACCGACGTCCGAGTCTATGAAGAACTCGGCCCCGATGGCGATGACGGCTTCGCTCGCTTTTGGATTATTGGCGCAATATGGAACATATTGCATATCTTCTTTCAGGATATGCTCGAACAGCCAGCGTTGCAGGAAACGGAATAGGTCCTGCGTATCGACGGCGTCAGGATTGGCCGTATAGAGCGCCAGATAGTGCTGAACCTGCTGGCCCAGAATTTGATGGCATTGGTGATGCGCCTCGGCCGTCGGGAAGCCGACCACCTGCTGCATCCGCTCTTCTCGGATGAAATGGTATTCGGTGTAGTCGGACAGCGCCGCCAGCACGGTGCCGACGATGGTGTACGCCTCCGGCAGGTCGGCAGCGAGGTTGATTTGGCTGATCAATTCGATCAGCACCTTGTGGTCAGCATCGATCTCGGGGACGCCGACGCTCAGTTCGGGGGTCCAGGCGATCGGACGGTCATAGGCATTTTCCTCGGCCGCAGCGATAGACGTGGTCATCAACACCCCCAGATATTCCACCCGAAGCGCGCCACCCCATTCGGCTCGGCTACGGTCTACACCTATCATAAACGCGAAAGAGTTGGATACGCTTTGTACGCCCCTGTCGTTCGCTCGCCTTGCCAGTAGCCGCCTTGCGGTCTAGAACGAATGGGTCCGCTGTACAAGGAGCCGGTCATGAGCGATGACGTCGAGGTTTTCGAGAAAACAACACCTTACAAAGGTTATTTTCGGATCGACCAGTATCGGCTGCGGCATCGCACCCATGACGGCGGCTGGACCGAAGAAATGAGCCGCGAAGTCTTCGAACGCGGCCATGCCGTCGCCGTGTTGCTTTATGACCCAGAGCGCGACGCCGTCGGCTTGATCGAGCAATTCCGCCCCGGCGCGCTGGCCGGCGGCTGGCATCCCTGGCTGATTGAAATCGTGGCCGGCGTCATCGATCACGACGACCCGCCGGAAAAAGTCGCCCGCCGCGAAGTCAAGGAAGAGGCCGGCGTCGAGGTCTCCGAGCTTTTGCAGATCGGTCATTATCTGGTCAGCCCCGGCGGCACCACCGAAAGCGTGCATCTTTATATCGGCCGCGTCGATTCGACGCAGTTGTCGGGCATCCACGGTCTGGCCCATGAAGGCGAGGACATCCGCGTGTTCTCCGCCCCCGCCGACGAGGCGATCGGCTGGATCACCTCGGGCAAGGTCAACAACTCGATGACCATCATCGCCCTGCAATGGCTGGCGCTGAACCGCGCGTCTCTTCTCGCCCAATGGACCGCCTGACCGCTCTCTCCAACCTCGTTCCGCCAGGAGCTGGCATGCCTCAGATAAAGACTGGTTTTGTCGACACCATCGGCAACACCCCGCTGATTTTGTTGAAGAAAGCGTCCGAGATAACCGGATGCACGATCCTGGGTAAGGCCGAGTTCCTTAATCCCGGCGGCTCGGTCAAGGATCGCGCTGCCCTGGCCATGGTGCTCGACGCCGAGGAACGCGGTCTGCTCAAGCCGGGCGGCGTGATCGTCGAAGGCACCGCCGGCAATACCGGTATCGGGTTGGCTCTGGTCGCCAATGCGCGGGGTTATCGCACCGTCATCGTCATGCCGGAAACCCAAAGCCAGGAAAAAAAGGACATGCTGCGCCTGTGCGGCGCCGATTTGCGGCTGGTCCCCGCCCTGCCCTACAGCGATCCCGGCAATTACGTGCGCTATTCCGAAACGCTGGCCAAGGAACTGGCGTTAACCGAACCCGGGGGCGTGATTTGGGCCAACCAGTTCGACAACACTGCCAACCGTTTGGGCCACTACCGCACGACCGGGCCGGAAATCTGGGAGCAGACGGATGGCAAGATCGATGCCTTCACCTGCGCCGTCGGCACCGGCGGCACTTTGGCCGGGGTGGGACTGGCGCTGAAAGAACGCAATCCCAATATCCAGATCGTGCTGGCCGACCCGCTCGGTTCGGCCTTGTACAACTACTATGAACATGGCGAGTTGAAGGCCACCGGCAGTTCCATCACCGAAGGCATCGGACAAGGCCGCATCACGCAAAATCTGGTCGGCGCGCCCATCGACGGCGCCGTGCAGGTCACCGACGAAGAGGCGCTGCCGATGATCTTTCATCTGTTGAAAGAGGAAGGCTTGTGCGTCGGCGGCTCATCAGGCATCAACGTGCTGGGAGCCATCAAGGTGGCGCAGCGGTTGGGGCCGGGCCATACGGTGGCGACCATCCTGTGCGATTTCGGCACCCGCTATCAGAGCAAGCTGTTCAATCCGGCCTTCCTGCGCGAACGGAACCTGCCGGTGCCGGCGTGGTTGGCCTAAGCAGACCAAGCAAGTAAGGGGGTTCTGTTCATGAGCTATGCCAATCCCAACGCCATCGTCAGCACCGGCTGGCTGGCCGAACACCTGAGCGCGCCCGACGTGCGGGTGGTCGATGCCAGCTACCACATGCCGGCCAGTGGCCGCGACGCCCGTGCCGAATACGAGCACGAGCATATCCCCGGCGCGGTGTTCTTCGACATCAACGACATCGCCGACCACACCAACCCGCTGCCGCACATGCTGCCCGAAGCGGCCAAGTTTGCCAGCAAGGTGCGCAAGCTGGGCCTGGGCAACGGCAACCGCGTCATCGTTTATGACCATGCCAGCGGCAGCGCCGCGGCGGCGCGGGTGTGGTGGATGTTCCGCCTGTTCGGCCATGACGACGTCTCGGTGCTGGATGGCGGCATGGCCAAATGGCTGGCTGAAGGCCGCCCGGTGGAAGACCTGCCGCCGATGCCGCGCGAACGCCACTTCATGCCGCGCGTCAACCAGTTGCTGGTGCGCAGCAAGGATCAGGTAAAGGCCAATATCGACAGTGGCCGCGAACAGGTCATCGACGCCCGCTCGCCCAGCCGCTTCGCCGGGCGCGACGTCGAGCCATGGCCGCACACCAAGGTCGGTCACATCCCCGGCAGCCTGAACCTGCCGTGGCCCGACCTGCTGGACGCCGACAGCAAGACCTTCCTGCCCGCCGAAGCTCTGGCTCAGCGCTTCGCCAAAGCCGGCATCGACATCCACAAACCGGCGGTGGCCAGTTGCGGCTCGGGCGTCACCGCCTGCATGCTGGCCCTGGGGTTGGCCCTGCTGGGCAACAACGAAGCGGCGGTCTATGACGGCTCGTGGGCCGAATGGGGCTTGGCCGACGACACTCCGGCGCTGACCGCTTGAACATATGGCCGGTGGCTTAAGGCCACCGGCCGCCCTTGATGCGGCAATGGCAACGGCCTGTTCATCCGGGCTCGTTGCCCTCGACAAACGCTCCGGCCCTTGCCATATTTGACGCATGAGCGAACCAGCCCGCCCCATTCCCGATCTTGACGACGACGAGGCCGAAACGGCCGCGCTCGCCGCCGCCGTGGCCGAGGCCCGCGCCGATCCCCGCGCGATCCCCCATGAGGAAATGCAAGCGTGGCTGTTGCGTCTCGCCGCCGGGGAGTTTGACGCCCCGCCGCCGCAGCCACGCCTGTTGTGAGCGTCACGTGGCGACCCGTTGCGAGCACCGACGTTCGCCGCATTATCACGCACATCGCCGATGAGAATCCCATCGCAGCCCGCCGAGTGGCTCAAGAGCTGTTTGTCGCCGGAGCAAGCTTGGCCGTGTTCCCGCATCGCGGGCGGCGGGGCCGGACCCAAGGCACCCGAGAGCTTGTCGCCGTTCAGCCCTATATCATCGTTTATGAAATAGACCGGGACGCGGTGACCATTCTGCGCGTCTGGCACGCGGCGCAAGCCCGTGGAGAGACCTACTGATCGCTGCTGCGCCGCCTCCGCCCTTGGCAGGCGGCGGGTTGCGGTGCAGTATGGGCGTCCTTTCACGTCAGCGCAGGCCGGGGCACGCATGAAGACCGACACTAGGATTATCCACGCCGGATGCCACCCCGAACAGCATCAGGGTGCGGTCAATCCGCCCGTTTACCATGTCTCGACAGTGACCTATCCGTCGGTTGCGGCGATGAAGGATGCCGAGAAGCGGCCGCATGACGGCATGCGCTATGGCCGTCACGGCACACCCACCAGCTTCGCCCTGGAAGAAGCGGTTTGCGCTCTAGAGGGCGGCTATCGCACCATCTCGACCGCCTCGGGGCTGGCCGCCATCACCGGCACCCTAACCGCCTTGCTGAAGGCCGGCGACCATCTGTTGATGGTCGACACCACCTATTACCCTAGCCGCCGCTTTTGCACCGAGCAACTGGCCCGCTGCGGCATCGAGACGACCTTTTACGATCCCCTGATCGGCGCTGGCATCGCCGAACTGATCCGCCCGGAAACCCGCGTGGTGTTCGTCGAAGCGCCCGGCTCACTGACCTTCGAAATGCAGGACATCCCCGCCATCGCCGCCGCCGCCCATGCGCGCGGAGCCGTGGTGGTGATGGACAACACATGGTCGGCCGGACTGTTCTTTCGCCCCTTCGAAAAGGGCGTCGATGTTTCGTTGCAGGCTGCAACCAAGTTTATCGTCGGTCATTCCGACGCCATGCTGGGTACGATCACCTGCATCAACGAAGACTTGTGGAAAATTATCAAGACTTCAGTAGGACTGTCGGGCGTCTGCGCCGGCTCCGAGGAAGTGTATCTGGGCTTGCGCGGCCTGCGCACCCTGCCGGTGCGCCTGCGCCAGCATCAGGAGTCCGGGATGATCCTGGCCCGCTGGCTGCAACAGCGCACCGAGGTGGTGCGCGTGATGCACCCGGCCTTGCCCGACGATCCCGGCCACACGCTGTGGAAACGTGACTTTACAGGGGCTTGCGGCTTGTTCGGGGTCGAGCTGACCCCCTGCTCGACCGCCGCAATCGAGGCTTTTATCGACGGATTGCAGTATTTCGGCCTGGGTTACAGTTGGGGCGGCTTCGAAAGCCTGGTCATCCCCACCACCGGCAGCATCCTGCGCACCGCCACCCGGTGGACGGCGAACGGCCCGACCTTGCGCTTCCATACCGGCCTGGAAGACCCCGACGACTTGATCGCCGATCTTGCCGCCGGCTTCGCCCGCCTTGCCGCTACAGCATAAGTCATGCAAATCCCCATGCCGAAAGGCATATTAATAACGCGTCGCAGCGTGATATGCTAAAAGACTGAGGTGAGAAAAGTATTTAAATAAAATGCGAAGCAATATGGCGTCGGTAAGCTCGATGACGCAGGCGGCGGCGGCCGACAAGGTCCGCCGCGATGCCCGCCGCTTTGTCGATGGCTTGGCCGAACGTTTGGTCGAACTCGACCGCATGGCCAAAAAGGCGCGCCGTTTCAACGTCTTCAACCCCAAAGAATACGCCGAATTCAAAAGTCTGTTCCTCGGCTTCACCGACCTTTCCGAAGAATTCCAGATGCTCAGCCATCTGGCCGAGGACAGTCTGGCCAGTTTTGAGCGGGCCGGCATCAACCACTGGGCCGAGCATAAAGAGCTGGAAGAATACTTCCGCCGCCTGCAAATCCCCATGCTGCGCCAGTTGATCAGCACCAATCTGCGGCTGCTGAAGGTGTGGGACGACCGCCTGCAACGCGGCGAGGGTCTGCCCTATGGCGCCCGCGAGGTCTTCCAGGAAACCGTGCGGGTCATCTACAACGCCAAGACCCAATTGCTGCGGCCGCGTTATGTGGCGTTGCTCGACGAATCAGCCCTGCACGACGCCGACCGCGCCGAACGCCTGCTACGCATGCTGATCCGCAAAGCGCCCAAGCTGTTCAACTTCACCGAAGGCCAGGAGTTGATGCTGCCGGCGGAAAACGACCTGGACAACGGCGACACCTATCAATCGATCCTGGCCGATGACGGGAAAGACGACGATGAGCCCCCGCCAGCCACTGCCTTTGGATTGTTGGACTGAATCTCGGGCTCAACTCAGCAGCGCGCGTTGGCAATCGGGGCAGCAGCCTTCGACTTCGACGGTCTGGTGGGTAACGGTGAAGCCCAGCCGTTCCGCACCCACCTGCAAGGCGGCATCGATGGCCGGATCATCCAATTCGGCGACGCGCCCGCATGTCGTGCAAATCAGGAATTGCGCCGCATGCGCTTCCTCGGGGCGGGCGCAGCCGACAAAGGCGTTCAAGCGCTCCAGCCGATGCACCAAGCCCTGTTCAAGCAGGAACTCCAGCGCCCGATAGACCGTCGGCGGGGCCGAGGCTTGTCCCTCCGCCTTCAAGGCGTCCAGCAGAGCATAAGCGCCGACCGGCTCGTGGCTGTTCCACACCAGTTCCAGCACACGGCGGCGCAGCGTGGTCAGGCGGGCGCCGCGCCGGCCACAGCGTTGCTCGGCGGCGTCAAGGGCCGCCCGCACGCAGCCGTCATGGTCGTGGGTCAGTGCGGGAAACACCGGAGAGGCTACGGTCATGCTGCGAGGATCCCCTCCCGGTCGGCCAGACGTTACACTGGAACGCCTGAGCCTTGTGATTGCTTGGATTGTTATAATATAACAGCAACGTCCCGTCCATGCCCGCGGCGGCATAGACCAGACATTGACAAGGCGGCCTGCCTGGGGCCATCACTGGCTCCGCAATCCCCTTCCGGAGGACCACCGTGATCGATCCCGCCCCGGCCTTGGCCGCGCTCACCTTCAACGCCGACGGTCTGGTGCCCGCCATCGCCCAGCAGCATGACAGCGGCGAGGTATTGATGATGGCCTGGATGAACCGCGACGCCGTTACCGAGACCCTGCGCACTGGCCGCGTCTGCTATTTCTCGCGCTCGCGCAACACGCTGTGGCGCAAGGGCGAGACCTCGGGCCAACAACAGCGGCTGGTCGATTTCCTGATCGATTGCGACGGAGACACCATTTTGCTGAAGGTCGATCAAGACGGCGTCGCCTGCCACACCGGACGGCGCAACTGCTTCTACACCGCCGCCCGCGCCGAAGGCTTGGCCGAGGTCGCCCCGGTGCTGATTTCTCCTGACGCGTTGTACGGCAAATGAGCGCCGATCCGCAGGCCGACGCGGCCATCGCCATTCCCGTCACCATCCTGACCGGATTCCTGGGCAGCGGCAAAACCACCCTGCTCAACCACCTTCTGGCGCAACCGGGTCTGACCGACTGCGCGGTGCTGATCAACGAATTCGGCGACGTCGCCATCGACCATCTGCTGGTGCGCGAATTGGCCGAGGACGTGGTGTTGCTGGATAGCGGCTGCCTGTGCTGCACCGTGCGCGGCGATCTGGTCACCGCCCTGCGCGATCTGTTCATCAAGCGGGTCAAGGGCGAGGTTCCGGAATTCCGCCGCGTTCTGATCGAAACCACTGGCCTAGCCGACCCCGCGCCGATCATCCACACCTTGATGACCGACCCTTTGATCGGCGCCCGCTATCGCCTGGACGGCATCATCTGCACCGTCGATGCGGTGAACGGCGAACGCAGCCTGAACACCAGCCGCGAATCGGTCAAACAGGCGGCGATGGCCGACCGGCTGTTGCTGAGCAAGCTGGATCTCGCCGACCCCATCGCCGTCGAGGTGCTGCGCGCCCGCCTGACCGAACTGAATCCCGGCGCCCAGGTGGTCACCGCCGCGCATGGCATAGTCGATCCGGCGCGGCTGCTGGATTGCGGGCTGTTCGACGGCAAGACCCGCATCCCCGACGTCGCCCGCTGGCTCAACGACGAAGCCTATCGGGCGCGCGACGAGCACGAGCATGGTGAGGACTGCGCCCCCGATTGCGGCCACGACCATCATCATCACCACCACGGCCATCACGGCATCGAGAAGCACCTGCACGGCGACCGCCACGACGAATCGGTGGCGTCCTTCGTCGTCACCTATGACGATCCGGTGCCGTGGGAAGAACTGGTCATCGCCCTGGAGTTCCTGATCTCGACCCGAGGCGAGAACCTGCTGCGGATCAAGGGCATCGTCAACGCCCAGGGCAGCGAGCAGCCGCTGGTCATCCACGGGGTGCAGCACCTGTTCCATCCGGTGGTGCCGCTGCCGCGCTGGCCCGACGACGACCGGCGCACCCGCATCGTTTTCATCACCCGCGACCTGCCGCGTCTGGCCATCGAGGAATTGCTGGCCCATGCCTTCACCCAGGCCGCCGCCGGTCCCCTTGGTGCCTCGACATTGCCCATGCAAGAGTAATATTAATAATCATTTTCATTGCACGGGAGGGAGAGGCAGCGCTACTGTTGCCTGGAAGTTGACCTATGCGAGGTCAGCCTCCCTCTCTTAAGATACTCCTCGACGCCCATCCGTCCCCCCCTGAACGGATGGGCGTTTTTTTGTCTGAAGCTCAGCGCGCCGTCGCCCGCATGGCGAACGAAGCCGGCGCCAAGGGAGCGACGGGGAAGCGCGGATTGCGGGTGGTCCAGATATTGGCGCGATCACCGCCGGCCAGCAACTGGTCGGGCAATTCCGCCGCCATGGTGGCGAAGACACCGGTGTCATCGACAGCGCGGGCCAGAACCAACGCCCCCTGAATACGCTCGACCCCGTCATGCGCGCGGCGTTGAGCGATGTCGCGGGCCAAGCCGGAATCGGCGCAGACCTGAGTCAGGCAGAGCACCCAGCGCAGGTAGAAATCGCGGATGGCGTCGCCGAACAGCTCGCGCTCCTCGGACAGCGCCAGCAGGCCCGGCAAGCAGGCTTTGGCCCCGCCGTCGTAATGCTTGCCCAGGGTGTCGAGCATCACCACCAGACGCTGGCGCGGTGGATGCACGCCTTCCAGCTGGCGGAAGACGTTCTGTTCAAACCAGTCGGTGGTGTTCTGCAAGACCGCCGCCGCCATCTGTTCCTTCCCGCCGGGAAAGTGATGGTACAGGCTGGCCTTGCCCAGGCCGGTCGCCGTGGCGATGCGGGACATGCTGGTGCCTTCATAGCCGCAACGGCGGAAGGTCTCGCCCAGCCTGTTCAATAACTCGTCTCGGGACAGCAACGGCGCGGCCATGTTTTTTCCCCTGGAGAGGCCATGCCGATACGTTGCCGGCACAGCGTATTTGGATGCTTGCGCAGCGATGATGCGTCCCTAACACCTATGCCGTTAGAGTAGCATTACCGAACGATCGTTTAGAACCTTATGGATAGAGCCTCTATCGGTCAAGCATGCTCAATCAGGGTTTTCACTGATGCCAGAATGGTTTGCGGGCCTCTTCTTCAGCTTTTACACGATGAACCCCAATATCTCGTAACATGCGGTCATCCATGCCCCCCAGCAGTTGATGACCCTGCGTTTTACCTCGCCATAAAAAATATTCGACGCCCCCCTGACCAGCCAGAGCATCAGTGTTTTCCAGAGCTTCGACGCGACTCTGAAACAAAAAGAGAAGGATGTGACGGTCTTCGCGCAGTGGACGAGCGATTGGCCGGCACAGCCGCCCCTCCCTCCAATG
>DATGZW010000030.1:0-2129 GCA_035297005.1 Patescibacteria group bacterium | reverse complement strand
GCCGAATTACCGGCAACCCACACTTGAGCGCCGGCAAGGTGCAAATTAAAGCCTTCGGCGTCTCATTATTGCGTGCCGACATTGAGAAGATGATTCGGACCGGCCCGCCTTCGCCGGCCGCCGCTCAAGCGCCGGCAGTACCCACCGCGACCGCCGGCGGCCGACCGCCGGCCGACTGGTGGGATGATCTATGGATCGAAATTTGCCGTCAGCTGTATGCTGGCGAGCTGATCCCGAAGAAGCAGAGCGACATTGAAGGCGCCATGAAGGACTGGCTTGCGACGCGCGGTGAGCACCCTTCGGATAGCACCCTTCGGCCACGCGCTCGCAAGCTCTAGCAAGCGATCACCCGCGAGGGCAAAAACTAGGTTTTCGCCCCTTTCCGCCCATTTTCGGCCGACAGGTCGGCGCTGACAGCGCAGCCTCGGGGCGGTGCGTTGCGGCCGTCTCCCATGTGCTGACATTGGACGGCCTCACGCGAATCGTAGAGGCACCAATGAAACCCGCTGACCTGATTCCCCTGCTGCCCGCCGTCAACAACGGCTGGGCCTTCGCCGCCTTCGTGATCGTCGTGGCGGTAACGCTCTATCTGCGGCGCCGCGACAGACCTTAGCCGCCAGGGGCGCAACTCCCCGCGAGGGCGCGAGGCGAGGAAAATTTAAGTTCTAACGCATTTATCCTCGCTTCTGTACCGTGGGCGACGGATTTTTCCTCGCTAAAAATCTGGGCCGCTGATTTCTTCTCTCTGTCGGACCATGCCGCGTTCCTCTAAGGTAGAGTCGCCACGTTGCACAGGACGGATGGCAATGAGCGACGATAAGCGTCCGCGCGGTCGGCCGCGCGGTTCCGGAAAAAACGATGAGCCTTATCTGGCGCAGGTTGCCGAATTGTTGATCCGGGAACCGTCGCTAAAGCCCACCACGGCCATGAAGCGCCTTATGATGCGCCACACTTGGCGGGAAACCGATCAAACGCTAATTCGCCGCTGGCAAGGGAAGTGGAAGGAGCAAAGTCCCGCGCTCATGGCAGCTGCACGTGAGCGTGCCCGACCTCGGCAGACGGATCCGCTCGGCCAATTACTTGCGGCGACCGGGAAGGCTCACGTTGACTTGTCCGTGATCGAGGCGCTGAAGAAACTGAAAGTCTCGTTCCAGGTGTCGCCGGGGATGGCTGAGGCCATGAAGGCGTTCCAGGTGCCGTCGGCTATGGCTGAGGCCATGAAGGCGTTCCAGAAGTCCGGCCTCTGGAAGGTCATCGACAACCTCAAGGTAACCGCCGAGCGACGGGAATGCCCACATCGCTGGCGTCTAAATTGGTGTCGATGGCGACCCAATTTCTACCGGCGGGGCTTCTTGAGGAGAAATGCTGGCGGGAGAACGTCAGCAAGTTTGTCCTTCTTGGTCCACGCGCCGCGCGCCGAGCCGTCGTGCGTACCGTAGCCGGTGAGCACGAAGACCTCGCCGATGTGCTGGTCGGTGACGTCGACGAAGCGGTCGGGGAGCTTGAGCCGCTCGCGCAGCGGCGGCAACGGCGGCTTGTTGGGCGGGGTCTCGGTCATGAGGCCAATATAGCCCACGGCAAGCGACAACGCAGCGTCTGTAGCCGCCTGTGCCCGGCGTGGCAGTTCCGGCAGCTTGGTGAAGTTCGCCGCTACGCGGCGGGGTTAGCGGCGGCGAGGCATGGGTGACCCGGAAACGGGATAGGGACGCCGTTTCGCTGAGTATGATATCGTCAGCCCATGAACAGTATGCGTCGGCGCCAAGCATTAGCCGTTGGCGTGATCGCCACGCTCAGCGTGAATTTTGGCTGCGTGACGAATAAGCCTCCAGAAATGGCTTGGGTGAGAACCGACGGCCGAAGGATCGGGGACGATCCGGCGCTGCTTGAGCAAGGCAAGACCGACTTAGCCTTTTGCCATGCCAATCTTGACGCCGGTGCACCCGACGCAACGGCGCAAGGGTGCATGGCTCAGAGGGGATATGCTCTCGTGCGGAAAGATCAGGCGGAGGAGGCGCGAGCAGCATATGCCGCCGCTGCGGCTCAACGCGGGCCGACACAGTCTGGCAAGTAAGGCCAGACCGTCACCGAGACCGCGCCGAATGACGCTCGCGACATCGTGCGTGCTGCGC
>DATGZW010000029.1:0-4762 GCA_035297005.1 Patescibacteria group bacterium | reverse complement strand
TGCCGTCCGAGGCGCGGTCGTTGGACGACAGCCAGCCGTTGGTCTGAGCATGTCCGCCGAACCGGTCGAGATCCGCTATGACAAAGCCAGCAAGGTTCTGACCGTCAGCTTCGACGACGGCCAGAGCTTCGCCTTGCCGGCGGAACTGCTGCGCGTCGAAAGCCCCAGCGCCGAGGTGCAGGGGCATTCTCCGTCGCAGAAAAAACTGATCGCCGGCCGCCGCCATGTCGGCATCATCGGCATCGAGCCGGTGGGCAATTACGCGGTTAAACTGGTTTTCGACGACCTGCACGACAGCGGCCTGTTCACCTGGGATTACCTGTACGAGCTGGGCCAGCACCGCGACGCCCGCTGGCAGGACTACCTGAACGCGCTGGTGACCAAGGGGCTGTCGCGGGATCCGTGAGGGGAGTTTGCGCCATGCTGGCGGTCATGTTGAGAATTACAACACTCTGACCGCGCTTTCCGTCTAGCGGCGTCGGTAATTCAGGCGCTTCGTCGCTTTCGAACCATCGCCAGGACGATGTAGGCCAGCGCGCAGTTCAGAGAAAAACCAAGGCTAAGAAACATCACGTCTAAAATGTTTCGAACGTGCCATCCGGCCAAGCGGTTCACTGCCTGCGATAAGCAGTTAAGCCAAGGCAACGTCCATGGTATAGAACCCAAAAGAAATATAAAGCCTGGCACTTCCGAGCACCGCCAGAATTGCCAGGAGACGTAGTAGGTCACGGGGACCAGAAGGCTGGCCAAAAGGACGACTCTGGCCCTTGGCAGGGTGTCCCGAAAATATGTTTTCGCCACTTAAACGCTGCCTCCCCCTAAACCCTCGCCCCCTTCACCACGAAATCCCCCCTGCCCACCGACTCCTCGACCATCGCCCGCGTCCGCTCCCACAGCGCCTTCGACGCCCCGCCGATGCGGGGTTCATTGAAGATGAAGACCTTATCCGGCTGCACGCCATTGGCCTGCCAGGACAGCCCGCCCGACAAGTGGTTGTTCAGGATCGGGGCGAAGCGGTCGATGGCGGCGGCGAAGCGGGAGTCCGCCGTCTCGCGGGCCTCGAACTCGTCCCACAACGCGCGCAGTTCGGCGCCCTGGTCGGCGGGCAGCAGGCCGAACAGGCGGTCGGCGGCGCGTTGTTCGCGCTCGGCCTTGTCGGCATTGCCAGCGTCGTCATAGATGAAGGTGTCGCCAGCGTCGATCTCGACGACGTCATGCACCAGCAGCATCTTGACCACGCGCGCCGCATCGACCGGCTCGTCGGCATGTTCGGCCAGCATCAAGGCCATCATGGCGACATGCCAGGAATGCTCGGCGTCGGTTTCGCGGCGGCTGCCGTCGATCAACGGAGTCTGGCGGATAATCGCTTTCAGCTTGTCGATCTCGGCCAGAAAGGCCAGTTGGGCGGTTAGGCGGTCGGGAGGGATCACAGGCGTTCTCCACGCATCAGCTTAGGCAATTCGCCGACCAGCCCCATGGCGTGGCGCATGAAAAAGCGCTTAAGCCCCGGCAGGCGGTTGACCGCCGCCATGCCCAGATCGCGGGCCAGGGCCAGCGGTTTGTTGGCGTTGGAGAACAGCCGCACCATGACGTCGGTCAGCCCCAGCATCAGCAGGTTGTCGAAGCGGCGCCAGCGGGCGTAGCTCTCCAGCACGGCGGCGTTGCCCAGGTCGATGCCCAGGCGATGCGCCTCGACCAACACCTCGGCCAAAGCGGCGACGTCGCGCAGGCCCATGTTCATGCCCTGCCCTGCCACCGGATGCATGCCATGCGCTGCATCGCCGACCAGCGCCAGCCGCCGCGCCGTATAGGCGTCGGCGAATTGCAGCGACAGCGGATAGCCGAAGCGCGGCCCTTCGACGCTGATCTCGCCGAGGAAATCACCGAAGCGGCTTTTCAGCTCGACCAGAAAGGCCGCGTCGTCCTGGGCCAGGATGGCCGGGGCCAGATGCGACTTCTCGCTCCACACCACCGACGAGCGGTTGCCCGGCAGCGGCAGGATGGCGAAGGGGCCGGCGGGCAGGAAATGTTCCTGGGCGATGTCGCGGTGCGGGCGCTCATGCGCCACCGTGCAGACGATGGCGGTTTGATCGTACTCCCAGCGGGTGATGCCTATTCCTGCGCCACTCCTGATCGGCGAAGCACGTCCATCCGCCGCCACCACCAAGGCCGCAAAGATTTTTGTGCGATCGCTCAGCGTGGCGGTCACCCGGTCGGTGCCGCGATCCAGCTCGACCAGCGTCGCCGGAGCGAACAGCCGGGCCTGCGGCAGCTCGGGCAGACGGGCCAGAACGGCGCGGCGGATGGCGCGGTTTTCGACGATCCAACCAAAGGGATCGTCGCCCAAGGCCTGGTGGTCGTAATGCAGGAACAGCGGAGAATGACCGTCGGAGACACGGATTTGCTGAATTGGCGCGGCATGGGGCGCGATTCCCGGCCACAGCCCGATGGCATCGAGCACCCGTTGCGGCCCCAACGCCACAGCCGAGGCACGGCCATCGAAGGCGGGAGCGGTGGCGGTGGCGGGGTCTTCCTGATCGACCACGGCCACCGAGACGCCGGCACCGGCCAGGGCGCAGGCCAACGGCCCGCCCACCAAACCGCCACCAATGATGAGGACGTCACAGACGATTTCGTTCATCCCCTACAAATGCCGCCGCCGCGCGCCGATGTCCAGCCCCGCGCATGCCGCCGGATCAAGCAAAACTCGGAAAAACCGCCTATTATTTCACCAATGGCGTTCGGCGGTCATGCCCAACGGTTGAGCAATATCCACAAAAAAGTGCGGAACTCCGCCGATTTTAGCGCTCCCGGCAAAACCGGCACGGTCCTTGAAAAGGACATATCGCGCGGACTGAACGCAAGCCTGCTTGCGGATGATCAACTGGGGCTTTTCTCGCACCCGCCGAAGTGGTGGGGCCGCGCGGTGTTCGGAAAAGCTCTGCATGCATGGGGACCAGACGATGAAGCTTGTCGTGGCCATCATCAAACCCTTCAAACTCGACGAAGTGCGCGAAGCGTTGACGCCGCTTGGGATTCAGGGTTTGACCGTCAGCGAAGTCAAGGGTTTCGGCCGGCAAAAAGGGCAGACCGAGATTTATCGCGGCGCCGAATACATGGTGAATTTCCTTCCCAAGGTGAAGATCGAAGTCGCGGTGAACGACGATATCGCCGTACAGGTGATCGAAGCCATTCAGCGCGCCGCCCATACGGGCAAGATCGGCGACGGGAAGATTTTCGTCTTCGAAATTGCCCAAGCCGTGCGCATCCGCACCGGCGAGGCCAACGCCGAGGCGCTTTAAGCGTCAAACACCCAGGTTCCCGGCGGAGATCACCGCCGGTTTCGGAAGCGTGGTTCCCACGCTGTCTGAACGTTTTCTTCTTTCTATCTCCTCCCAAAGACTGACAGCAGCCCGGATGACCTGTTCATCCGGGCTTCTTTTTGCCGCCGCGCCCAAGCGGATATCGACGGCGCACAAATAAACGGCACGCCGTTGCAGCACCTGCCCAAAACCGCGCCACACCTCGAAAGCGACAATTCGCTTGGGGACGAAGAAACCCAGGCGATGCCTGGATTTCTTCGTTTGGCACGCTTCTTGTTAACTGGTTATGCACTGCCGGGACAGCGACCTGCTGGAATGCGGATTTTAATAGGTACGACGTCACGGTTCGGATCATCGAATTTGAGGACCTTCGGGGGTGAATAATGAGGAGATTTAATCGTTCGGTGCTGTTCGGCGGGGGGCTGGCCCTTGGTCTGGCTCTTCTCGCGACGACGGGCATGGCGCAAGAAGCGGCTCCCGCGGCAACTGCCGCCGCCGCTGCTCCGGCCCCCGTTCTGGACAAAGCCGACACCGCGTGGATGCTGACCTCCACGGCCCTGGTGCTGCTGATGACCATTCCCGGTCTGGCCCTGTTCTACGCCGGCATGGTCCGCAAGAAGAACGTGCTGGCCACCATGATGCAAAGCTTCGGCATCACCGCTTTGGTGACCGTGCTGTGGGGCATCATCGGCTATAGCTTGGCCTTCACCGACGGCAACGCCTATATCGGCGATCTCAGCCGCTTCATGCTGCACGGCATGACCAAGGACGGCCTGTTCCCGTCCTCGACCATCCCCGAGAGCGTCGGCATGATGTTCCAGATGACCTTCGCGATCATCACGCCGGCCCTGATCACCGGCGCCTTCGCCGACCGCATGAAGTTCTCGGCGTTGATCCTGTTCGTCACCGGCTGGCTGATCCTGGTCTACGCCCCGATCGCCCACTGGGTTTGGGCCGGCACCGGCTTCCTGTCGAGCTCCAACGACAAGGCGATGTTCTCGGTCCTCGACTTCGCCGGCGGCACCGTGGTGCACATCAATGCCGGCATCGCCGGTCTGGTGGGCTGCATGGTCATGGGCAAGCGCAAGGGCTTCGGTACCGAAAACTTCGCTCCGCACAACCTCGCTTATGCCCTCATCGGCGCCTCGCTGCTGTGGGTGGGCTGGTTCGGCTTCAACGCCGGCTCGGCGCTGACCTCGGATGGCCGTGCGGGCATGGCGATGACCGTCACTCAGTTGGCCACCGGCGCCGCCGTGATTTCGTGGCTGGCCGTCGAGTGGATCATCCGCAAGAAGCCCTCCGCCCTCGGCGCGGCGTCGGGTGCGGTGGCCGGTCTGGTCGCCATCACCCCGGCCTCGGGCTTCGTCGATCCGACCGGCGGTCTGGTCATCGGTCTGGTCGCCGGCGTGGTCTGCTTCTGGGGCGCCACCGGCCTCAAG
>DATGZW010000028.1:0-5645 GCA_035297005.1 Patescibacteria group bacterium | reverse complement strand
TTCGGCTCCGGCGGCAGCGCCAGCCGGATGTGCAGCTCGCGCAGCCGCTCGGGCGCGACCGGGGCCGGCGCCTGCATCATCAGATCCTGCGCCTGCTGGTTCATCGGGAACAGGATGACTTCGCGGATGTTCGGCTCGTCGGCCAGCAGCATGACGATGCGGTCGATGCCCGGAGCCGACCCGCCATGCGGCGGCGCGCCGTAGCGGAAGGCGTTGAGCATGCCGCCGAAGCGGTGCTCGACTTCCTCGGCCGGATAGCCGGCGATCTCGAAGGCCTTGAGCATGACCTCGGGGCGATGGTTGCGGATGGCCCCCGACGACAGCTCGACGCCATTACAGACGATGTCGTACTGATAGGCGTTGATGGTCAGCGGATCCTGCTCCAACAGCGCTTCCATGCCGCCCTGCGGCATCGAGAAGGGGTTGTGCGAGAACTCGATCTTGCCGGTTTCCTCGTCCAGCTCGTACATCGGGAAATCGACGGTCCAGCAGAACTTGAACACGTCCTTCTCGAACAAATCGAGTTCGGTGGCCAGCTTGGTGCGGACCAGACCGGAGAACTTGGCGGCGGCGTTGACCTTGTCGCAGGCGAAGAACACGGCGTCGCCGTCCTTGGCTCCGGTCGCTTCGCGGATGGCGGCGATGCGGCTTTCTTCCAGGTTCTTGGCGATCGGACCCTTGGCCCCTTCAGCGGCGAACACGATGTAGCCGAGGCCGCCGGCCCCGTTCTCACGCGCCCATTCGTTCAGCTTGTCGAAGAAGCTGCGCGGACGGTCGCCGGCACCGGGAGCCGGGATGGCGCGGACGACGGCGCCCTTGGACTCGATGGCCTTGGCGAAGATGCCGAAGTTCGAGCCGCGGAAGGCCTCGGTGACGTCGGAGATGATGATCGGGTTGCGTAGATCGGGCTTGTCCGAGCCGTATTTCAGCATCGAATCGGCGTAGGTGATGCGCGGGAACGGCGCTTGAGTAACAGCGCGGCCACCGCCGAATTCCTCGAAGACGCCTTGCAGCACCGGCTCGATGGCGGCGAAGACGTCGTCTTGGGTGACGAAGCTCATCTCGAAATCGAGCTGATAGAACTCGCCGGGGCTGCGGTCGGCGCGGCCGTCCTCGTCACGGAAGCAGGGCGCCACCTGGAAATATTTGTCGAAGCCAGCAACCATCAGCAACTGCTTGAACTGCTGCGGCGCCTGCGGCAGCGCGTAGAACTTGCCAGGATGGATACGGCTGACCACCAGATAGTCGCGCGCGCCCTCGGGGCTCGACGCGGTCAGGATCGGGGTCTGATATTCGACAAAACCCTGATCGATCATCTGACGGCGCAGATAGGCGATGACGTTGCTGCGCAACAGCATGTTGGCGTGAACCTTCTCGCGGCGAAGATCCAGATAGCGGTAGCGCAACCGCATTTCCTCGGGGAATTCCTGCTCGCCGGCCACCTGCATCGGCAGCACGTCGGCGGTCGATTGCAGTTCGGCCTCGACCACCTGCACTTCGATTTCGCCGGTCGGCAGCTTGGAATTGGCGGTCTCGGCGCTGCGCGTAACCACGCCGCCGGTGACCGTCACCACGCTTTCGGGGCGGGCGGCTTCCAGTACCTTGAAGACCGGGTTCGACACGTCAACCACCACCTGGGTGACGCCGTAATGATCGCGCAGATCGACGAACAGCAGATTGCCATGGTCGCGCTTGCGATGGACCCAGCCGGAAAGGCGCGCGGTGGTGCCAGCATCCTGGCTGCGCAACTGGCCGCAAGTATGCGTTCTATAGCGATGCATTGGCTCAAAACCCCGGGAATTTCATCGCCGCCGAGCCATCATCGCGCGGGCGCGCGGACAGCCTCGGACAGCCGTCAAGAATGCCGAAAAAAGCACATGGGAGCGCCGCTTTGTCAAGGTTGCTTCTGCGCCGCACCCACGCATGCGTATCAGGGGTGCCGCACCAGCCACTGACGCAGCGTCGGCATCATCGCCTCACATTTCAGTTCCAGAATCTCGGTGAAGCGGACACTGTCGGCGTCAAGCTCGGCGAAGACCTGGGTGATCGGGGCCAACGTCTGGCGGCCAAAGCCGGCATCGGCGAACAGCCGGTCGGCATCGGCGCCCAACACACGATGGAACACCGCCATGAAATTACGCAGCCGCTCGGCGGGCAGGCGGACCAGCGCCGACAGCACTTCTGGGGCGGCTACGGCCAGCACCGGGCCGATGGCGGCGCATTGCTCGGGCGGCAGATGCTCGACGCGTTCGATATAACCGGCGTCGCGGGCATAGAAGTCCCACACCCGCCGGCCCAAAGTCGCCCGCAGCACCGGCAACTGGCTGTCCTGGGCGATGGCCAGACCGCCCAAGGCCTGCGGATTGGCCGCCAGCATCACGCCGAATTCGACCCCCAGCATCTTGCGCACCTTGCGGATGGCGCGCAGGTCGAACGCCCCAACCCATTCCGTCGCCTCGGCGCTGCGCAACAGCAACACATCGCGGCCCAGCTCGGTGATGTGCTGGACGCCAAGCAGGAACAGGTACGGCTTGAGCAGCGGCAACTGCCAGTCAAAGGCCAGCAGCGGGCGCAATTCCGCCAGCTTGCGCTCGGCATCCTTCGAGCCCTTGCCGTCACCGTCGAGGAACAGCTTCTTGGCGCAGGTGTAAATCAGCAATTGCCGCACCTGAGCCAGGCTGACTCCACAGACCATGATCTTGTCGTCGGCCAGCACCGGTTGGCCCTTGGCGTCCACCGCTAGTTCGGCCAGCACGTCGAGCGAGGCGGCGCATTCGCGCAGGAACTCGAACAGCAGTACCGGATGCCCCAGCACGGCGGCGTAATCGACATTGTCCGGCATCCGCTGGCATTGCTGCAGCCGGGCCAGCGCCGTTTTGACGGCGGCGATGATCCGCCGCTTGCTGACGGCATCGATATCGGCGGGCTGAGGCAGCACCGGATAGGCGATGGCAAAGGGGGCGGGCAAAATTGTCATGACGTCCTCGATTGGGTCCAGCCGCCCGCGCGCCCATCCTCCCCTGCGCCGGCGACCCTGGCGGCGACAGTGGCGAGAGCACGGCCGCTTGTCAACCAACCCGCCCCCTTGCGCGAAATGCGCGGCGCGCGCTTGCGCCAAGGGGAATGAAGCGTGTATAGCAAAGGCCATGAGTCTCATCGCCGATACGACGTCCCTCGCGGCCTTTTGCCTGCGTCTCAAGGACACCCCATACATCACCGTCGACACCGAATTCATGCGGGAAAAGACGTACTGGCCCGTGCTCTGTCTGGTCCAGGTCGCCGGTCCCGATGAAGCGCATGCGATCGACCCGATGGCGCCCGACATGGACCTGACGCCGCTGTTCGAGCTGATGGCCAATCCCAAGGTGTTGAAGGTGTTCCACGCCGCCCGGCAGGACATCGAGATTTTCCACCATCTGTCGGGATCGGTGCCGACGCCGCTGTTCGATACCCAGGTCGCCGCCATGGTCTGCGGCTTTGGCGATGCGGTGTCTTACGAAACGCTGGCCTCGCAGCTGGCCCGCGCCCGCATCGACAAGTCGTTGCGCTTCACCGATTGGGCGCAGCGGCCCCTGACCGACCGCCAGCTGACCTATGCGCTGGCCGACGTCACCCATCTGCGCCCAGCCTACGAGAAGCTGCAAAAGCGCCTGGACCGCGACGGCCGCGCCGCGTGGCTGGCCGACGAGATGGCGCTGCTCAACGATCCCAACACCTACATCACCAACCCCGAGGACTCCTGGCGCCGGCTCAAGCCGCGCTCGTCGAGCCCGCGCTTTCTGATGGTGTTGAAGGAACTGGCCGCGTGGCGCGAGCGCGAGGCGCAGGAGCGCGATCTGCCGCGCCAGCGTGTGGTGCGCGACGAGACCTTGATGGAAATCGCCGCCCACGCCCCCACCTCGGTCGAGGAACTGTCGCGCACGCGCGGCATGTCCAAGGGCACCGCCGAAGGCCGCCACGGCACCGCCATGCTGGATGCCGTCGCCCGCGCTTTGGCCGCCCCCGACATCGCCTGCCCGCTGCCGCCCGAACGCAACGACCTGCCGCGCGGCTTGGGGCCGGTGACCGATTTGCTGAAGGTGCTGCTGAAGCTGAAATGCGACCAGCACGACGTCGCCCAGCGGCTGATCGCCTCCAGTTCGGACATCGAGATGATCGCCGCCGACGACAACGCCGACGTCCCTGCCCTGCAAGGCTGGCGCCGCGAGTTGTTCGGTGACGACGCCTTGCGTCTGAAGCACGGCCACATCGCCTTGGCCCTGGCCGAGAACGGCAAAAGCCTGCGGTTGATCCCGCTGGACTGACCCCTTCGGGGTTGGCCGAACATAGAAAAGCCCAGGATTCGCATCCTGGGCTTTTCGTTTGGCGTCGGACCGTCCGCTCACACCTTGCGGATCTGAAAGCTTTCATAGCCGGCGGCTTTGGCCAGACGGTCATAGCGGCGTTCGTTCAAATCGGGGGCGAAGACCGGATCATCCTTAGGCACCTCTAGGACCAGCATGTCCCGATCCACCACCAAGCGGGTCAAGCCGAGCAAGCCCGGAGCCCCGCCAGATACCGAATGACCCAGGCGCAAGGCCAGACCGATGACGCGGGCGCGGCGTTGCTCCTCTTCACTAAGCAACTGACGCGCTTCCTCGGCTTGTGGCAGTTCGCTTTCATCTTGGTAGCGGGCATAGACGGCCAGGGCCAAAGTGGCGCGATCCTGATGCCCCAACCCCATGAAGGACAGCCGGAACACCCGCAGGAACGCCTGTTCGGCGCGGTAATCGGGATGTTCGTTCCAGAACACGTCGCTCAGCAGACAGGCGGCATAGCGCATGCGGCCCTGGTGGGTGCTCTCGTTCTGGAACAGCGGGGCCATCCATTCGAGCATTTCCTCGCCATGTTCGGCGAAGCGGCCCGAGGTGCGGGCCATGTCCTCGCAGGCGGCGATCAGCGGATCCTGCCATTGCACGTCGGGCGGCAGCGACTTGTAAAACTGGCCTTCGCGCATGCCATAGACCGAGAACACCAGCTTGGACGGCTGGACCTTGGCGACGACCTTTTCCAGCAGCAACGCCGCCATCGGCAGATGCGGCAGACGTTTCTTCGACAGGCCGGGTATTTTCTCCATCGATTTGCGGCTCTGGCGCGAGATCAAATCGATCAGGCGCAGGGCGTCGGGGCGCTCCAGCGTGTAGTTATCCAGCACATGCAAGGGATGCCCGGTCTGGGCGATGCACAGCCGGGCCAAGGCGCGCCACGCCCCGCCGACCGCGTAAAGCGGGCGGCCACGGCCCCAATTGATCCAATCGACCGCCGCCAGACGGGCGTCGATCAAACTGGCGGCCCGCGCCCGGTCGCCGCCCGACGCCTCGGTCAGGCGCAGGATGCCCAGCGGCATGGTGGCGTAGGGGCCGGCGAACTTGCCCTTGTCGATGGCCACCAACTCCAGGCTGCCGCCGCCCAAATCGGCGACCGTGCCGTCGGCGTCGGGCGTGCCGCACAGCACCCCCATCGCCGCCAGCCGGGCTTCATCCTCGCCCGACAGCACGGTGACGGTGACGCCACAGCGCCGCTCGATGCGTTCGACGAACTCGGCCCCGTCCTCGGCGTCGCGCACGGCGGCGGTCGCCAGGATGTCGAGCGAATGCACCGCCATC